>NZ_JADEWU010000041.1:0-49640 GCF_015207485.1 Planktothrix mougeotii LEGE 06226 | reverse complement strand
GCGGATGAAGTCGGTACAGAACCCGGTGATTGCACCATGATTCAAGGCAAACCCAACTCCAATGCTACCAATAATTATGGACGTAGCAACGCCACCATGAGCTAAGTCTCAACGTTAGTTTTTTTAAGATTAAGTCAAGAAAACATTCAATTTTAAATAAGGGAGAAACAGATTATGGATACTCAAGATCAAGCTCGTTCTTTAATGATGCGTCACCATCAAATGATCAAAAACCGTCAACAATCTTTACTCAATCGTGTGGCGGATGAAGTTGGCATTGAACCGGGTGATTATCGGACAACAATTCAAGGTAAACCCACTGAAAATGCAAGTAACTATGATCGTAGTGGATCATCCATGAGTTAATTGAGTTGTTGTTAGATAACCCGAAATTTACCATGAATCTATCAATGCCCCCGCTTTGCTGTAGCAAGTGGGGATATTTTTGTGGAACAGGCATCTTGCCTGTTATTGACGGTTGACGGTTGACGGTTGACGGGTGTTAATTATTTCAATCTCTTCCCCTACTCAGGAGTGCTCCTCTTCTCCCCCTGCCTACTGTTATTGATATAATCGCTTGTCAGTAATATTGGAAGGGGAAATCATGTCAGATTGGAAAGTGATTGAGGGTGGAGTCACAGCACCTAGAGGATATCGAGCATCGGGAATTACAGCCGGATTAAAACTATCAGGATTACCCGATTTAGCCTTAATTGTGTCTGATGTGGATGCGATCGCGGCGGGGGTCTTTACCACCAGTCAAGTTAGAGCAGCCTGTGTAGACTATTGCCGTCAACAACTGCAAGCCAAACCCAGCGCGAAAGCAATTTTATGTAATTCAGGACAAGCCAATGCTGCCACAGGAGAAGCAGGTTGGACGGATGCGGTAGAATCAGCCCAAGCTTTAGCTGCTGTTTTAAGTATTGCACCAGAATCGATTTTACTGGCATCCACCGGAGTCATCGGTCAACGGATTAAAATGGATGCCCTCAAAGCAGGAATTCCGAAGTTAGTCGCCGAATTGTCAGAAAAGGGTAACGAAGCCGCATCCAAAGCGATCATGACAACGGACTTAGTTCCGAAAACTATAGCTTTAGAAACGATGTTTGGGGATCGTCCTGTGAGAATTGGCGGAATTTGCAAGGGTTCGGGAATGATCCACCCCAATATGGCCACTATGTTAGCTTTTGTCACCTGCGATGCTGCGGTTTCTCCTCCCCTTTGGCAAGAAATGTTAACTCGTGCGACCAACCGGAGTTTTAACCAAGTGACAGTGGATGGGGATACCAGCACCAATGATTCTTTAATTGCTTTAGCCAATGGTGCCTCTCGGACTCCGGCCATTACCACAATGGGGCCAGACGCTGAAAAATTAGAAGGGATGTTAACGGCGGTTTGTGAATATTTGGCAAAAGCGATCGCACGGGATGGAGAAGGGGCTACTTGTTTAATTGAAGTTCAAGTTTCCGGTGCAGAAGATGAAGCATCGGCGAGTAAAGTTGCAAAAACCATTGTGGGTTCATCTTTGGTGAAGTCGGCAATTTTTGGTCGTGATCCCAACTGGGGACGCATTGCGGCTGCTGCTGGACGGGCTGGAGTTCATTTTGACCAAAATCATTTAGAAATCAAGTTAGGGGATTTTCTCTTAATGCAACGGGGTCAACCCTTGGCGTTTGATCGCAATGCAGCTAACGAATATTTAAAGAAAGCACCAACAGGAGCATATCTCAAAGAAGATACCGTTTTAATTTCAGTTCAAATCGGCAATGGCCCAGGAACCAGCAAAGCTTGGGGATGCGATTTAAGTTATGACTATGTGAAAATTAACGCTGAATATACGACTTAAATCAGTTATCAGTTATCAGTTATCAGTGTAGAGACGCGCCAATAGCCTTACGGCATGGCTTCGCCCAGGCGCGTCTGTATCAGTTATCAGTTATCAGTTATTGGTTATTGGTTATTGGGTTATTCATGAACTTTTAACTTTTGTACTGATTACTGATGACTGAATTATTAACAGTAACGGCTTCAGGTGAATTCAAAGATTGGGTTAAATAAAAGGGATAAGTAATAGAAGAATTGAGTTGAAGATGATTAGCAATAACACCAATACAAGGCATCCTATAGGTATCCAGTTTATCTAATATTTTTCTAAAAACCGTTTTATGGGTTTTATGAATCGCCGTGACTAAAATGAGACCATCTAAATATTCAGCCAAGAAAATAGCATCATTATATTCATGCAATTCAGGGGTATCATAAATCACTAAATCATAAGTTCCCTGGAGTGACTCAACGATGTGTCGCATTTGCTCCGAAGCCAGCAACTTAAAAGTATTAGCATAGGGAACTCCTGCGGTTAAAATAAAGAGATTTTCCGAGAGCGAAGTCCTTTGAATTACTGCATGAGGTGTTGCTTTTTCAGTTAATAAATCGCTGAGTCCTTTTTGATTAGATACCCCTAAAACCGTATGAAGTTGGGGATAACGTAAATTGGCATCTACTAATAGTACCTGCTGCCCCATATTAGCCATCGTTTGTGCTAAGTGTAAAGCAATTGTTGATTTACCATCCTTAGATTCTGCGGAGCAAATTCCAATAGATCGGATTAAAGAATCGGCATATAAAAACCGCAAATTAGCGTAAGCGTTATCAAAAGCATTCAAAAATTGAGTCATTTTTTCTAACGCCCGTATCCGAGATTTTGTTAATCCTGATCGACTCAAATTATCCCCTAGGGGGAGATGGGAAGCTATCGGAAAATTATTGTGTCGAGGAATTTCCCCCAACAAAGGAAATGAAATCATATCTTCTATATCCTGCCTTGTATAAAAAATATTGCGAAGCCGTTCCAAGAGAATTGATAATCCAATTCCTAATACAATTCCTCCACCCAAAGTTATAATCAGGTTCTTGACTGGACTTTCAGGCTCGGCACCAATGGGAATTCCGTTACTATCATAAAGAATTCTGGGCTTAGAAATAATCTCCCAAGGAATATTAGTTTGAGCCGCTTCAATTCTTAATTTTTCTCGCTCATCTAAAAATAAATTGAGTCGTTTATTGGTTAAATCAAGCTGTTGCTGAATTTCATTATATTCACGAGCAACACCCGGAAAAAGTTGAGCTTGTTGAGTTAAAGTATTAAGTGCATTATTTAATCCTTTTAACCGAACTTCTAAAGACTTTATTTGACTATCCGTATCTACAAGTTGCCCAATTAACTTTTGACGAATAGAGGTTTGAAAAGCCATCACTGAAGAATTATTTTGCACTTTTGAAGCGTTTTCACCCAAAATCTTCTGATTTTCTTGTTCTAATAATTTTAATAAGTTAGCTTGTTGTTCCTTTAATTGTTGCACTTCTGGACTATTAGCGCTGAAGGTTGCAGATTGAATCGCAATTTGAGTTTCAACCGTCATTAAAGCATCTAAGATTTGTTTACGGAAGGGACTTTCACTTAAGGCAGAAGCGGCTACGGCTTCATCTGGACTAAAGGATAGTTGCGTTTGTAGATGTTGGTATAAAGCTCTTAATTCTTGTAGTTGTCTCTCTGCTTCTTGGCTCTGAGTTTCCAGAGTCCGAATTTGATCATACAATGTTTGCCCCCGTGCCATCGGGTCAAGTAACTCATACTGCTGTTGAATCTTCTGAAGTTTTCCTCGATCTTCAGCAACTCGTTTTTGTAATAAAGGTAATTGCTCATCAATGAACTCAACCCCTTGACTAATTCTCGTTTTACGCTCATCTAAACTATACTTTAAATACTTCTCAGCCGTTTTTTGTAATACAAACAAAACTTGATCAGTATCTTTTCCTTTATAAGAAACTTCCAGAATTTTAGTTTGATCCCGGATACTAGAACCATTAGAAACTCGTTCCAGTTCCAACTTATCCGTTAAATCCTCTACCTTAAATCTAGGATAACGAACTTGAATTTGTTTGGTAATATTATTTAAAATTTCAGGACTGGTTAAAATACGGATTTGGGTAGGGTAGTCTAAGCTGAAAAATTTATCGCTGGGTTGTCCTTCGGAACGAGTTAGGGTTAAGGGATCGGCTAACTGCTGTTCAGATGTGGCAGGTTCAACTAACAATTGAAAGTTTCCTTTATAAACCGTCGGAGCTTCTCCACCCATCAAAGGAAAACCCACTAAGCTTGTGATTCCTGCGGTTCCAATAATCAGAATCACCCGGCGTTGTAATGTCCGCAATACCGGACGGATACCCGGACTTTTCTTTTTAGGTTCGATTGTCTGTTGTGAATCTTCAAAAACTTGAATATCTTGTGACATAGCAACTGAATACCCCCGTTATGATTATCGAGAATTATCTTTAATTAGAATTAGAATTAGAATTAGAATTTCTCTGGGGAATTAAACCCTCAAATAACCTGTAAAACGTAAAAGCATTAGCCACAGGCTGTAATATAGAAGAAGTAGTGTCAGCAATTCTACTAACTAAAGACCGATGTACAATAACCACATCATTATGACGTAATACCGGATTATTAGCAGCCGCATTTCCTAACGTAAAATCCACCTGAATTTTTCTGCGAGTCACAGAACCGTTGGGATTTAGACGGATCAGTTCCACCGTACCCCGATTGGCTCGGATGCTATCAAACCCTCCAGCCGCTAATAAAGCTTGATTCAAAGGAGTATTTGGACGAACTTGAATCAAGCCGGGCTGTTTAATTTCCCCGACGACATTGACATTGATCGTTGCGGGTGAAAAACTAGCAGACGCTAATTCTTCTAGTTCCGTCGGATTAATTTCAGTTGCAGTGGGGATAATGACTGTATCTCCCTGTTGTAAAAAAATATCTTGATTAATATCTCCCGATTGCAACAGTTCCCAAAGATTAACTTTTGTGGTTTTCACCCCCGTATTAGTCAGACGTTGAACTTCAATATTGCGAATATCAGCCCTATTCGTAATACCTCCCGCCGTCTGAAGCGCACGAGTTAAAGTTGGTAAATTGCTTTTGACAATTTTTAGCCCAGTTCCCCCAGTCCCCGCATCCGTAAGACCCCCATCTTGACTCAAAGAATAAGCACCAGGACGAAAAACCTCTCCAACCACCACAACTTGAATTGACTGGTCTGGCGGGGCGGCTAAACTTGAAACAGCCATCTCACGGACTTGGGCGGGCTCAAAAGTAGTGAGAGTGGGAATAAAGATACTGTCTCCATCCCGGAGAATCGGATCTTGGTTTAAATCTCCCCTATCCAATAACTCCCTTAAATTTAAAGTCACAACAGGTTGGCGAGGATCAGCCCGTCGCAGTTGGACTAAAGCTAAATCGGCAGACTGCGTAATACCTCCAGCCGTTAAAATAGCTTGGCTGAGTCGAGAAAATTGTTGAGCACTCGAAGATAAATTATAGGAACCCGGACGAACCACCTCCCCCGCAATTGCAACCTGTACAGGACGGGGTGCGATTAAAGTAATAGTAATAATCGGTTGTCGAAGTAAACTAGAATATCGTTGAGCAATCAATACCTGGGTTTGGGTCAGGGTTAAACCCGCAACGGATACAGGCCCAATACCCTGTAAATTAATCGTTCCATCCGTAAGAACCAGTTGCTCACCCGTGTATTTCTCAACACCGAATACATCCACTCGGATGCGATCGCCCACCCCTAAAAGGTAAGGAAAATCCTGAAGCGGATTTTCAATACGTTCCTGTTGACGGTGTTGAGAAGCTGGATACTCTGGCGGTTGGCTTTGAGCCCCAACAGCTAGGGTGGAGGTCAAGGGAACTCCTAGGCTTAAAATTAAGTGCGTTAAAGAACAACTAACACATCGAACAAACATATAATCATAAAAGTAGGATGAGAGTGTAGAAACGAGCGCGTCTTTAGACAACAGAGGAAACACGATTCAGGGGAATTTATCGAAAAATTGGGTTTAAAACCCCGTCATGAAAGCGATAGCGTCGGACGGCTTTATATTGGTGGGTTGTCTATTCACATCTGAGCCTGGTACTATTTCCAGTAACAGGAAAAGGTAAACAACCTGTCTAAAAACCTAGTTGCTTAACGGCAGAACACGCTCACCTTGACAATTGAATCTATGCGGTTCTGCTGCACAGTTCTAGTTTCCCCCAGCAGTGGGTAAAAGATTCATGGGAAGCTCAACAACCAGTTTTTGAAACAAATTTGTTTCAAGTCAAAAAAGAACTCGCAGTCATGCGAATAGGGTAGGGCATACCCGAATTTACGCAAGGGCGTGAATCCCAACTCTGGTTGAAGCACTACAAGGCACTTTGATTAAGTGGTTTCGTTGAACCCAGAATCCCCACGCCTTTAGGCACAGGGAGTGTCAAGTAAACCTTTTCCCCATCTGAGAAAATCATGATCTCATCATTTGAAACATCTTAACATAGACAAGATATGAGCCTAACAACTCAACTGATTATTGGATTAACGATAATTGCTGTAGCCCTTGGCATCCCGGTTTCAGTATTTTTTCTCGAATGCCTTGCTGCCTTGATGCAGAAGCATTCATCTCCTCAAGATGGGGAAAATTTTATTTCTAAAGTTTCTATTCTGATTCCGGCACACAATGAAGCATTGGGAATTGAAGGGACGTTAAAGGCTATTTTACCTCAAGTTGATTCTCCCAGAAGAATTATCGTAATCGCAGATAACTGCACTGACGAAACCGCAGCAATAGCCCGTCAAATGGGAACAACGGTTTTAGAACGTCAGGATTTAGATGATCGAGGCAAAGGCTATGCTTTAGATTATGGTTTAAAGTTTTTAACTCAAGACCCACCGGATGTGGTCGTCATGATTGATGCTGATTGTCATGCAGAACCTGGGACAATTGCTAAAATTGCTCAACTGGCGATGGTCAAACAGCGACCTGTACAATCAACCTATTTAATGGAAACGCCCCAAAATCCAACTCCTAAAGATTCTATTTCCGCCTTTGCTTTTTTAGTGAAAAATTGGGTTCGTCCTAAAGGATTAGCTCGATTAGGATTTCCCTGTCTGCTAACAGGAACAGGAATGGCATTTCCTTGGTCTGTAATTTGTCAAGTCTCCCTAGCCAGTTCTAATCTTGTGGAAGATATGCAGCTTGGGATTGATTTAGCGTTATCAGGAGCATCCCCTCTGTTTTGTGAAGACGCTAAAACCCTGGGAATTTTACCCGCCCAAGAAACCGCAGCCAAAACCCAAAGAACTCGTTGGGAACATGGACACTTAAACACCTTATTGACTCAAGTTCCTTGCTTGATTTCCGCTTCTTTTCGTCAACAACGCCTGGATTTATTAGCAATTGCCTTAGACCTTTGTGTTCCTCCCTTAGCTTTATTAGTTCTGTTGTGGACTGCTGCTTTAATCGCGAGTGTTTTGATGGCAGTATTCAATATTTCTATGTTTCCCTTGCAATGTTTAGCCCTTGAAGGAACGCTGTTATTAGTTGCAATTCTTCTAACTTGGTTTAACTTTGGTCGTTCTATTCTATCGTTAAAAACGCTGCTGAGTATTCCTGTTTATATCCTGTGGAAATTACCGATGTATTTCGGTTTTTTGAAAAAACCCCAACAGGAATGGGTTAGAACTCAACGTGATACAATTTCCTCTTCTGAACCTTAACCTTTAACCCTGAATCAACAACCCTGCATCGGATTAAACCGCATGAAAGTTGCTTATCTAATTAATCAATATCCTAAAGTTAGTCACAGTTTTATTCGTCGAGAAATCTTAGCCGTTGAAGCTCAAGGACTGGAAATTAGTCGGTTCTCAATTCGGTCTTTAGAATCAGAATTAATTGATCCAGCCGATCAACAGGAATCTGAAAAAACTCGGTTTATTCTGAAAGTGGGGATTTGGGGTTTATTCAGTCATTTATTACAAGTTGGACTCACTCATCCTCAACGTTTATGGCAGACAGGAAGATTAGCATTAAAATTAGGTTGGGGTTCAGAACGAGGTGTTTTCCTACACGGTATTTATCTGGCGGAAGCTTGTGTTTTATTCCATTGGTTATCTCAAGACAAAATTGACCATCTTCATGTTCATTTTGGAACTAATTCCGCTACTGTTGCGTTATTATGTCAAGCTTTAGGTGGCCCCCCTTATAGTATGACGATACATGGGCCGGAGGAATTTGATAAGGTAGGAGCGATCGCATTACCGGAAAAAATCAAACGTGCTCAATTTGTAGTAGCCATTAGTTCCTTTGGAAAAAGTCAATGTCAACGCTGGTGTGATTATCAAGATTGGTCAAAAATTCAGATTGTCCATTGTGGTGTTGATCCGATGTTTTTGGAACATCCTTTTGTTCGGTTACCTTCAGAACGTCGCTTCGTTTGTGTCGGTCGTTTAAGTGAGCAAAAAGGTCATTTATTGTTAGTAGAAGCCGTTAACCAACTGGTCAAGGCTGGATTTGAGTTTAAATTAATTTTTGTGGGAGATGGCCCCCTGCGCCCAGAGATTGAACAATTAATTAATCGCTTAGGGTTAGACAATTATATTGAAATTACAGGTTGGGCAACCAATACTCAAGTCCAACAACAGATTTTATCCTCCCAGGTGTTTGTATTACCCAGTTTTGCGGAAGGCTTACCCGTTGTTCTGATGGAAGCCTTAGCTTTATCTCGTCCGGTGATTAGTACCTATATTGCTGGAATTCCAGAATTAGTCGAACCGGGGAAAAACGGTTGGTTAGTTCCTGCTGGGTCTTTAGAGGATTTAACCCTAGCTCTCAAAACCGCCTTAACAACTTCTATAGAAGAATTAACAACAATGGGCAAATTTGGAACCCTGAAAGTAGCTGAACATCATAATATCGACATTGAAGCCCAAAAACTCATTCGCCTATTTCAAGGGGACTCAATTCTCAATCCCGACCTGAAACCGTAAGGGCTTGTCAATCGAGGAAAGGTGTGTTATATTAATAAATTGTGCGGGCGATTAGCACAGTGGTAGCGCACTTCCTTCACACGGAAGGGGTCACAGGTTCAAATCCTGTATCGCCCATTATTGACGATTTAACTCAGGATTCTCACTGTGAGCCCTTCCATGTAAAGGAAAGATGCTTTAATCACTGTGCTAACCGCTTAAATTATCCATAATCTATCCAACTCCACAATACATCAAAGGATTATCGAGTCTTATCAAGGGACTGTCTCGTTGCCCTTTGAAATAGGAGAATATCAGCGCGTTGCTGTCAAAATTGTAGACGATCGCGGCATTGAGTCTTTAAAAATAATCCGATTAATTTAACACAAATTATTTTAATGTTAAAATAATCTGAAAGAAATGGAGAGGTAGCGATGACTCAAGCGATACCCAAATTAATGACTTTTGATGAGTTTCTGGAATGGAAACCAGAAATCGGACATTATGAACTACATAATGGAGTAATTGTTGAGATGCCTAATCCAACAGGGCAACATTCAGTAGTGGCAGGTTTTCATGCTGCCGAATTTAACTTTGAAATCCGGCGATTGGCACTTCCTTACTTTATTCCCAAGGAATGTACAATTAAATTAAGCGATAACTCTGGCTACGATCCAGATGTCATCGTATTAGATAAACAAGCCGTAGCAGCCAATGAGTCTCGATGGGAAAGAGAATCAGTTATTATCCGGGGAGATTCCATAAAATTAGTGGTTGAAGTTGTCAGCACAAATTGGCGCGATGATTATGCACATAAAATGATTGACTACGAAGCATTAGGCATTGGTGAATATTGGATTGTAGATTATCTGGGTTTAGGAGGTAGCCGTTATATTGGTTCTCCCAAACAGCCTACTTTGTCGGTTTATCAGTTAGTTGATGGCGAATATCAAATTAAACTATTTCGGGGAGATGAAAAAGTTGAATCTGCTGTATTTCCAGAGTTAAATTTGACAGCATTACAAATTTTTAGCGGTGGGTAAGCGATCTTGTCGTTAATCTTATTATAGTCAAACGCCTTTTACTATAATAAGATTGGGTTACACCTATCTTATTATACTGGACTAACATAAGATTCAATGAACAAAGCCCTACCAATAATTTTTTTAAATATCAAAATTCATGTCATCCCAAACTACTACGAAATTTTTAACATTGTTCCTCTCGGTTTGTTCGATAAACTTCTTCAAGGTATCGACAACATTAGAGGAAATGCAGAAAGACCCCCCTGATGAAAATATTGCAGCTATCTATCTCAATACAGTTGAGGTCAGAATTAATTGGCTCGTAGGGTGAGCAAGGACTCACCCTCTGATAAATTTAACCTCTCATTTTTTCCGACCAAACACGAGTCGGTAAACCCCAAACATAAATGAAACCTTCGGCGGCTTTGTGATCAAAAACATCCTCAGAACCATAGGTTGCTAAGTCGTGACTATAGAGAGAATTTTCAGATTTGCGACCCACAACAGTTGCATTTCCTTTGAACAATTTCACCCGAACTGTACCGGAAACTTGGGCTTGAGTTTGTTGGATAAAGGCATCTAAAGCCGCTTTTAACGGACTATACCACAAGCCATTATAAACTAACTGACTATAGGTTTCTTCAATGCCCCGTTTATAGCGAGTAACATCGGCAGTTAACGTTAAACTTTCTAAATCTCGGTGGGCATTAATTAACACAATCATCGCTGGAGATTCGTAAATTTCCCGTGATTTAATCCCAACTAAACGGTTTTCAATCATATCAATGCGTCCGACGCCATGATTTCCGGCAATTTCATTTAATTTTCCAATTAATTGAACCCCGTTCATGGTTTCCCCATTTAAACTGATAGGAACCCCATTCTCAAACCCAATTTCAATATATTCCGGTTCGTTAGGCGTTTCAGCAATGGGTTTTGTCATTGCATAAACTTCTTCTAAAGGTTCCGTCCAAGGGTCTTCTAAGGGCCCCGCTTCAATGGCAATTCCCAATAAGTTTTTATCTAAACTGTAGGGGGAGGATTTTTTCACCGGAGAAGCAATGCCAAATTTTTCTCCATAAGCAATGGTTTCTTCCCGACTCATTCCCCATTCCCGCGCGGGGGCTAGAATTTTCAATTTCGGGTTTAATGCACCTACAGACACATCAAATCGCACTTGGTCGTTGCCTTTTCCAGTACAACCATGAGCAATAGCATCCGCACCGTATTTTTCGGCCACCTCCACTAAGGTTTTCGCAATGAGCGGACGAGCTAAAGCGGTGGCGAGGGGATAACGATTTTCATACAACGCATTGGCTTGAATAGCTGGGAAAGCGTAATCTTTAACAAAGCTTTCCTGCACATCAATCACTAACGATTCTACAGCACCGGAGTCTAAGGCTTTTTGTTTGACTGGCCCTAGTTCATCCCCCTGTCCTAAGTCTACGGCCAGGGTAATCACTTCTTTAACGCCAAATTCATTTTTTAAGTAGGGGATACAAACGGAAGTATCCACCCCACCGGAATAAGCAAGCACAACTTTTTCAGCGCGACCCATGATTAATATGTTCTCCTGAAGTAACCAAATGTTACATTATCTCGTCTTTGATGCTCTTTGGATGTCAGGGATTGAGAATATTTAGTTTTGAGTCGCAAAAACACGAGAAGGCTAGATTTTAGGCCTGTGAGTGGTTAATAATAAGATTGATTGAGGGTTTAGGTTATAAAAACTGTGTTTTTAAGTGTTGTCATTCCGACTTATAATCGTTTAGCGATTTTACAAAAGTGTTTACAAGCGTTAGAACAACAACAATATCATCATCCGATTACCGATTATGAAGTGGTTGTTGTCGATGATGGTTCAACGGATGGAACCTTAATTTGGTTAGAGGAAAATCAGTTAAAATTGCCCCATGTTCGGGTATTCTGTCAATCCCATCAAGGGCCAGCTGCTGCCAGAAATTTAGGGGTAGAACAGGCAACAGGGGAGATTATTATTTTTATTGATAGTGATTTAGTGGTGACAGAAACGTTTTTACAATCCCATGCAGAAACGTTAGCAGAAGGATATAAAACTTCAGATAAAATTTTTACCTATGGTCGGGTGATTAATACTTGTAATTTTGAGAATCCCACATCTGAACCGTATAAAATTACAGATTTTTCTGCGGCTTATTTTGCGACAGGAAATGTGGCGATCGCTCGTCATTGGTTAATTGAAGCCGGATTATTTGATTGTCAATTTAAACAATATGGCTGGGAGGATTTAGAATTAGGGGTGAGGTTAAAAAAATTAGGGTTAAAATTAATAAAATGTCCTGATGCTGTCGGTTATCATTGGCATCCGGCTTTTAGTTTAGAAGAGTTACCGAAATTAATAGACCGAGAAATTCAACGGGGAAGAATGGGAGTTTTATTTTATCAAAAACATCCTAATTTTGAAGTTAAAATGATGATTCAAATGACGCTATTACATCAAATATTATGGGGTTTATTGTCTTTGGGAGGACGTTTAAACGAAAAAACAATGGCAGGATTTTTACAAATTTTGATTGATCGAGGAAAACCTCAGTTAGCCTTAGAAATTGCTCGGATTTTTCTGAATTGGTATAATGTTAAAGCGGTTTATCAAGCCTATACAGAATTCAAGTAGGATCGCCATAGCCCATCATCAAGCCCCATTAATTACAAGAATATTTTTTAAGGTATGTAACCTGTTATCATCAATACAACTTAAATTCTTTGAATCACATAAATGGGTTATTCGGGATAGGCATTTCCTCGATAAATCTCTTTTGTACCCTTTGGAATCTTAATCCATTCTAGTTGTTGTAAACGATGAGTTAAGTTACTAATCGTGACACCTAATTCGTCTTTAATCGCATACAAGTGTGGCCACTTTGTTAAATTTCGCCCTTTTTTAGCTTCTTCTAACTTAAAAGTTGGCATTAGCAAGCAACTCGCAAAATACTGAGCTTGCCATTCAATTCCCTGTAAATTATTAATCGCACGGCATAGAAAAGAGGCTTGCTGTTGATGCAATTGATTGTGATCAATATGAAGTTCCCAATGCCCAATTTCATGAGCAATACAGGATTCTTCAAACCCTTTAGACATGACTACGCTCCTCTCATTTAAGATGATTTTTCGTTCAGTGGGTAGAATCATCGCAGCAATTTCCCCTTGTTGATCAGGAGGAATATTGCCACAATCCATATCTAATCCTAATGTTTCAGCAATACAGCCTGCATCTAGTGGCCATTTAAGAGGGCGTGTCCGTTTTTCCTGTACTCGCTTAAGAATACTAACAGCTTGAGCTTCAATTTCCTGTTTTGATAGGTGTCGATAAGGTTTAATAACACTCAACTGAATTACTCCTCACCCTCTGATTGTGTTGTTTCCCGCAGGATTTTTTGAGCAAATTCTGGTTCATCTCGCATCCGTCGCAGCAAAGCAGGCATTTGCTGATACTTTCTGACCAATTCTTCAAACGCCTGAGCATCTTCTGGCGTAATTCGCCCTGCAAGCCGTTTGAGGTCATTAATTCGATCCATCAAATCTAAATGATGGGCTAATGCCTCAATTACATCCTCACTGGGAGGATAGCCAGCGTGATCATTCTCCAGTTTAGACAGATAGGTGTAATCAACCTTAATCATCTTTGCCAGTTCACGCTGACTATATTCTTTCTGTTTTCGGGCTTGACGAATCAGCTTACCAAACGTCTCGCTCACGGTTAGAGTTCCTCATTATGCAAAAATTTTATTCTATCTTGACTTTATATTCAATCCGGGTTAATCTGAAATTGTTGTTCAAGTTGACCAATTTAGACAACACGCCAAGAAATTTTAACCCAATGAATTCTTTAGCACCCTCTATTGGGAGGGTTAAACAGATGAACAAAGTATGGCGTCCCTATGCCAGTTATAGAATTTGGCTGGAATTTGAACCCCCTGTGGGTCAGGAGAAATTTCACTGTGACATGAAACGAGGTTTTGCTAGGGCGAAAAAACGAGAACCAGGAATTGAACCTTTACTCAAACAAGATACTGCACCGCAGCGAATTGGACTCTTAGCGCAACAAGGTATTTATGAATTTCATTATAACCCACAACTGTTGTCTAGTGTTGATGGAGTCGATCAAATTGCTGAAATTATTAAACTGAATCAACAATCTAGTTTAGTTCAGGAAAGAATTAAAACTATCCTGAACAACTATTACCAAAATCCCATCTTAGCAGGCAAAAAAATTATTAAGCTAAACCGAGGGGATGAAGGTTTTCCTCAGCCTATTTTAATCAAGCATGGGAATTATTGGTTTAACTTCTTTGCTGCCATTGATTGTATTTTTGAAGAAACAGATGGAATCTTACACATTTTAGACTTTAAAACGGGTCATTCTGGTATTGACTACAGGCAAGCCTATCTTTATCTACTCGCTGTTAGTTATTTATATCCCGGTCAACCTGCGATCGCATCTTTCTATAATGTTGAAAAATGTGAACAATCAAAACTTATTTCTGCTAGTCAAGAGACTCTCAAGGCTTTTGAAATTGAAATGGCTCTAGTAGCTCAACGACTCCAAAAAGAATTAAAACAGTATCGGTTTAACCGTTCTAATTTTGAGAATATTTTTCCGCCTAATCCTGGGGTTAACTGCTATCATTGCCAGGTTAAATCAATTTGTAAATTTTCTGTTTATTCAGAGGTTGCTGCCTCATGACAAACACGATTTCATCTACTTCTCAAATCGCTACAACGCCTACTTATTTTTTAAGTGAAATTTTTCCCCTTACGATTCCTAATCCTAATCTCGATAGCTTTCGATTGTCTCCCAAAGTTGATCGAAAATTAGGAAATAAAATAAGTTGGCATTTAAGCCAAAAATTTCAGGATAGAATCGTGATTTGGGAAGCCGGATATTTTTGGATTTTAACAAAACAGAATGAGGAACGATACGGACATGAAAAATGGCGAGAAGCTTTGAGAGAAATTTCAGAAGAATTGAAAGATGATATTGGCGATCGCATTTATTCCATTCAATCATTAATAGAACCTCAACCTACCGCTTCTATTTTAGCACAATTAGCCGTCAGAGCATTACAAAAAGGGAAAGCTTTTTATGCTGAAACTGTTTGGTCTAAAAATCAAGTTGAAGTTAAACGAAAAGCTGAGTTTTGGGCAGAAACGATAGAGTTCAATAATTCTATATCCCCTGCTTTGGTACTTACCCCGAAAAGCTATTTTTCTTATCAAGGAACTTTAGTAGAATACTATGAAAATCATCCTTATCGTCATAAGCCTGAAGAAATCTTGATCGGGTTAAAAGTTCGAGAACGTGAAAATTATAATAGTTGTACAATTGTTGGCTTGAGAGGAACTGTAGGAGAAAATAGAGAAGAACTCTTAAAACATAAGCCTGCTTCAGTTAGTAGCACAGCCATTAATGATGCACCAGATGATCAACCTGTCGTTACAGTTAAGTTTGGGAAAAATCCTAAAGAATATGATTATGTAATGGCAGCACTTTGTCCTTCTATTACAGAAGAAAATTCTTATTTGTTTGAGATAAAACACGGGGATTTACTGACACACACAAAAATAAAATATCAAAAAAGACAAGAATATTTAAACTCCTATAAGCAGACTGCACAACTATGTTTAGCCGATTATGGCTTTACAGTGGAGAAAAGTGTTAATAACTTTTCTTACCCCGGTGTTTTCAGCTTGCCTAGTTTTAATATTGAAGATACTCCTCTGTTATTTGGCAATAACTTTCGAGGTAAGAGAGGGGCTATTTTGAATGGGCTTAAAAACGGAGTTTATCGTCGTCATGAAGATTACAATAATCCATCAAGAGCCATTAGAATTAATATTTTAAAGGTAGGCGAATTTAAAGTCAATTCTGTGTTTTTAGAACAAATCCAAAATCGGCTAAAACATTATCAATTCAATACTGTTAATTTAATTGATCCAAAAACTAAAAAAGTAGATCATGATCGAGTGAAGCCCATTTCGATTGAAGGATTAAGTGATTCAGAAGCAAAAGCAGCCGTTGAAGAAGCTCTTGATGAATTATTAGTGATTAAACCTGATATTATTTTGACCTTTCTTCCGCAAAGCGATCGCCATACTGATGATAGGGAAGAGGGTAGTTTATATAGTTTTATTTCTTCGAGAATACTGCGTCGAGGATTAGCAAGTCAAGTGATTTATGAGAATACTATCAAAGATCCCGCTAATTATGCGAATATCCTTAATCAAGTTGTCCCTGGAATATTAGCCAAATTAGGAAATCTACCGTTTATTCTAGCTGAACCTTTAAAAATAGCCGATTATTTTATTGGATTAGATATTTCTCGAAAACCGAAAAAAAAGGGAACCGGAAGCTTAAATGTTTGTGCTAGTGTTCGTCTATATAATCAGCGAGGAGAATTTATTCGTTATGGTTTAGAAGATGCGTTAACCGAAGGAGAAGAAATTGATCAATGCACTTTAGAAAAATTTCTCCCTTCTAAGGATTTACGGGGAAAAACCGTATTAATTTATCGAGATGGTTTGTTTCGCGGGAATGAAATTAAGCATTTACAGGAAAGAGAAAAAGCAATTCAGGCTAAATTTATTTTAGTAGAATGTATTAAATCAGGAGTACCTCGACTGTATAACTATAACCCGTCTCAAAACAGTTTAAAAGCACCGACAAGAGGATTATCACTTCGCTTATCGTCTCATGAAGTTCTTTTAGTAACAACCCAATTAAAGTCAGAAAATATGGGTTTACCTCTTCCTTTGCGTCTAAGAGTGATTCCTGATCTTGATGAGACTCAACCGATTTCACTTGAAGATTTAGTGGAAGCAACATTGAAACTAACATTACTGCATCATGGAGCATTAAAAGAACCCCGTTTACCTGTTCCCTTATATGGTTCAGATCGAATTGCTTATCGACGTTTACAAGGAATTTCACCGGGTTCTTTAGATGGAGATAAACAATTTTGGTTATAACCTCTATTTTAGAGATTGTAACTGTTATTAATTCTCAAAACACAATGATTGACAATAACTTAAAAATAGCCTAAACTGAAATTTAGATATTTTATTATCAATGTAACAACAATCTGTTTCCCTCGTTAGAGATCCCTATAAAAACAACAAATCTATGCGTAAACAAATCATTCAATATACATCACCGTTAGATGCTTTAGTTGCTGTTGCTAAACGACTCAGCTTATACGAAAACCAGCAAAAAATTGACTCCAAGGAATTCTTTAACCAATATAATCGCGGGCTTTTATCTGATGATGTTCTATTTATAGAATGGGCTAATGATTACCGTCACTACCTGGCTTTACATCAGGAACTCGCCCAAAGACTTAAAACAATCTAAACTCCGCCAAATCGTTCAATTGGCCAAAAGCGGAATACAGCGCGACCAATAATATTTTCTTTGGGAAGAAAACCCCAAACATGGGAATCATTACTATCATTGCGATTATCTCCCATAACAAAATAGGAATTTTCGGGAACTTTCACCGGAGGTAATTGATAATGGGGTTCTTCAGCGATATACCGTTCAAATAGAGGCTGATTATTAATATAAACTCGACCATTTTTAACTTCTACAATTTCACCTGGTTTACCAATAATTCGTTTAATAAAAGCTTGATCGGCTGCATAGCCAATCTCTTGTAATTGCGAGGGAGGATTAAATACAATAATATCGCCAAATTGAGGAGAATCTAAATAATAGGAGACTTTTTCAATCACTAAGCGATCGCCTATTTCTAAAGTCGGAAACATGGAATCGGAAGGAATATACCGAGGTTCAGCAATAAAGGTTCTAATCAATAGGGATAATCCTAATGCGATCGCTAAAATTAGAATATTCTCTTTAATTTTATCCCAATTACTTTTTTCTTTGTTATTTTCGGCTTGTGAAGTTTGACTTGCGGTTTTTTCTTCAGATTTCATGGTTCCTTCCCAGAATATCATCATCTCATAAATTAAGAATTAAGAACCTCTGTTCAATAGCGATTCTTAATTCTCAATCCCTTGAACTTCAAGGGTAAACGTTTAATTATCCGTTGAGGATTTGCGAGAGTGAAAACGGATTCCTAAAAAGACATCATAGAGAAAACTCCAAAAGTCTTTTTTCCCTTCTAGGATTCCTAAAGTTTGGGGGGAACCTTTTTCATCTAGTAGGGGTTTCATAAATTCATAAGTTGGCTTGTAATAATACCAAGGAATAGAGGGCCATAAATGATGAATTAAATGGTAATTTTGCCCCAAAATTAACAGATTTAAAATCGGACTTGGATACACCCTGGCATTTTTCCAACGATTGCGTTCTTGAAAAGGGCGATGGGGTAAATAGTCAAAGAATAAACCCAAGGCTATCCCGACGACTAAAGCCGGACAAAACCAGAAGTTTAGAATATAGTCAAGAAACCCATAATGAATCGAGATGCTAACAATCGTCACCACAAATAAGCGGCTCAAAAACCACTCCAGAAGTTCATACTTTTTCCAGAGTTTGCGTTTGAAGAAAAACACTTCATGGTAAAAGAACCGCGCCGCGATTAACCACAGAGGCCCACCTGTGGAAACAAAATGATCGGGATCATTGTCTGGATCATTAACGTGGCAGTGATGTTGGATATGCACCCGTGTAAATACGGGAAAAGCGAACCCTAACATTAAAGCACTACCATGTCCTAATACCGCGTTGAGAATGCGGTTTTTGTGGGCAGAATTATGGGATGCGTCATGAATCACTGTCCCGGAAAGGTGCAGTGCCAAAACATTAATCAAAAAACAACACCAGTCTGGCCAACCCCAACGCCAGTATCCCAACGTGGAATAGATCACCAGAGCTACTGCGACGAAAAACATCAGTAGCGTAGTGTTAAAACCACCCTCTGGGGTGAGGTATTCTTTGGGGACTGTCAGTGGCTTGCTTGCCTCCGACATTACGGTTTGCACTCCTTGAAGTTTCACACCTGAGTATTTTATGAGAAAAGTAACAGATTGTAAAGATTTGTGAAAGAGCTAAACAGGAACGTAACAGCTTAAAATACCACGATTTTATCCCTAGGAGGAAATATTTATGTCTCGTTCACGATTTCGCCCATCCTTACTCGGACTCGTAAGTTTATCCATTACCCTATCACTAATGGGTTATCCAACCGAAGTTAAGGCTCAACCCACCTCGAATCATTCCCGTTCTCAGTGGCTAAGTTTACCCAGTTTAAGGGATTTATTGCAACTCCGCCGCAACACCGAGCAATCTCAACAACCCATTCAGGTTTCCCCCCCCAATTCGACACAAACTCCTGCACCTCAAACCCTTCCCCCCGCCTCGGAGCCTCCCATTCCTCAAGTAGAAGTCGAAACCGGGGAAACAGAGATGGCGCGATTTAGATGTGAAGTGATTGGCGGTCAATATACGGTCATGTATTATCCGGTGAGTCAACCCAATCAAGGCTATGCTTGGGCCGTTCCGAGTAATATGGGGGGAGGATGGACGCCCGAACGCCGTTGCTCCGAAATTAGTCGCCGTTTAGAGTCCTATCGTCCCGATGGGTTATCAGAACTGAGTACAGCGATTGAAAACGGTTATAATACGTTGTGCGCCACAACCGAAGATGTTCCTCAATGTCGGATTGTGTTAACGGTTCCTCCTGGGGAAGATCCCTTATTTGTGCGCGATCGCATTTTCCAAAACCTGGTTATTGCGGATAGTGGTCAAAGCACCCAAGGCGTTTATACCCTTGTCGATGAAAAAAGCACCGGAGACGTTATTCGAGGGGTGTTAGGTGGTTCTCGAAATCGTCAAGGAATTCCCCTGCGTCAATTCCTCGATCCCACCGACGGGGGTACTGGATCTCGTTTGAACCCCCGTTACTTCCCCAAATAGGCAATAAAACCCATTCGTAATTCGTAATTCGTAATTCGTAATTCGTAATTACCTCCCAAACACCGGATTCTGAATTCTTTATCGTTATGTGTCCCTGACATGGTTAAATTTTCTTTATGCTTTGTAGAGATGTTCCCCGGAATGTCTCTACAAATAATTCCCTAGAAGTTTATTGAGTCATGCAACCGCAAAATCTACTGCACCGAACCAAAATAGTCGCTACAATTGGCCCTGCTACACAGAAGCCTGACGTTCTGCGCGCGTTGATTGAAGCGGGTGCAACGACTCTACGGTTGAATTTTTCCCATAATACCCATGAGGATCATCAACGCAGTATTCGCTTGATTCGACAAACGGCCTTTGAACTCAACCAACCTGTCGGAATTTTACAAGACCTGCAAGGGCCTAAAATTCGACTGGGTAAATTTGAGAATGGTTCAATTATTCTCAACCGAGATGATTTGTTTATTCTCACCAGCGAGGATGTCGTCGGAACTCAGGAAATTTCCTCCGTAACTTATCAACCTTTAGCCGATGAAGTCCCAGAAGGGGCAATTATTCTCCTCGATGACGGTAAAGTTGAGATGTTCGTGGAGAAAGTTGAACCAGCAAAGGGACGCTTATATTGTCGTGTGGTGGTTGGCGGAACTCTTTCTAATAGTAAAGGGGTGAATTTTCCGGGGGTTTATCTGTCGATTAAAGCGTTGACAGAAAAAGATCGAAAAGACTTAATGTTTGGTTTAGATCAAGGAGTTGATTGGGTTGCTTTAAGTTTCGTCAGAAATCCCCAGGATGTATTAGAAATTAAAGAATTAATCGCTAGTGCAGGGAAAGATGTTCCCGTCATTGCCAAAATTGAAAAACATGAAGCGATTGAACAAATGGAAGAAATTCTGGCTTTGTGTAATGGCGTGATGGTGGCGCGAGGAGATTTAGGAGTAGAACTTCCGGCTGAAGATGTGCCGATATTACAAAAACGGTTAATTCTCACCGCTAACCGCATGGGAATTCCGGTGATTACCGCTACTCAGATGTTAGATAGCATGGTGAATAATCCTCGACCCACCCGTGCGGAAATTTCCGATGTGGCGAATGCGATTTTGGATGGTACTGATGCGGTGATGCTTTCTAATGAAACAGCCGTTGGCAAATATCCTGTAGAAGCAGTCGCAACTATGGCGCGAATTGCGGCGCGAATTGAACAAGATGGCGTCACCCGCAATATTTCTAAAGTTGAAGATACCGGACGTTCTATTCCTAATGCGATTAGTCAAGCTGTTGGGCAAATTTCCCATCAGTTGAATGCCGCAGCTATCATGACCTTAACTAAAACCGGGTCTACGGCGCGTAACGTCTCTAAATTTCGACCCCAAACCCAGATTTTAGCCATTACCCCCCATGTGGAGGTGGCCCGACAGTTAAGTTTAGTCTGGGGGGTGAAACCGCTATTGGTGTTAGATTTACCTTCGGCTGACCAAACTTTCCAAGCGGCGGTGACGGTGGCTAGGGAAAAAAATCTGCTGGCGGATGGGGATTTGGTGGTGACGACGGCCGGAACTTTGCAAGGGGTGGCGGGTTCTACGGATTTAATTAAGGTGGAAGTGGTGACGGCTGCTTTAGGCAAGGGCACGGCTGTTGGTCAAGGTTGTGTAACGGGACGAGCACGGGTTGCCCGCAGTGCCGGAGAATTGAGCGATTTTAATGTGGGAGACATTTTAGTCACTCCCCAAACCAGTGCTGATTTTGTGGATGCGATGCGAAAGGCGGTGGGTGTGGTGACTGAAGCGGATAGTTTAACCAGCCATGCGGCGATCATTGGTTTACGGTTAGGGGTTCCTGTAATTGTGGGAGTAAAGAATGCTACTCGCATGATTCGAGATGGGGTGATTTTGACGTTGGATATGGAGCGCGGTATTGTGTATTCAGGTGCTACGAGTGGTTCCCTACCGGATAACACTTTGTAACCTCTTCCCCATCCCCTCTCCGGCTCGGCGAGGGGACGATTGGTCTGTTGAGAAACCTGGCTCCTGCCTAAGTGTTGGGTTCACTTGTTATCAGATAGGATGTTCTCTATAAAAGAGTTGACTGTTCCCTGTTCCCTGATTATTGAATGAATCAAACGGTGATTTTTATTCTGGCTTTTGCTTATCTCTTAGGTTTGCTAGTAGGTGCAATCCCTTGGGTAAATTATGGAATATTAGGGTTAGGAATTATATTAGCACTTGCGACAGCCCTGAAACAAGTTTATCAGCAAAAACAATCGCGAAAAGCTAGAATTCAACAGTTTATTAAACAAAAAGAAACCCGCAAAGATGCTCTCACTGACCCGATTGAGTTTGCAGCAAAAATTCCTAAACCTCCTCGTCCTAAACTGCCGTTTTGGGTGTGGTTATTAGCCGGAATCACCGCTTTTTTAGCCAGTGTTTATTTACAAATTAGAACTCCTCAACCAGCGACAAATGATATTAGTCAATTAATTCTTAATAGCGGGAATAGCCAAGATTTATTAATTACGGTTCGCGGAGAAGTGGGTAGTATTCCCCGGTTAACTCGTTCAGGACGGGGACAATTTTGGTTAAACGTAAATCAAGTTAATGAAATTACGAATAATAATACTCCGATTGCTGTTAGTCGAGATGTGAGGGGCTTAGTTTATGTGACTGTTCCTTTATTAAAAGCAACGGGGTTATATCCGGGGGAAAGTGTTGCGATTACCGGAAGTTTATATCAACCTCAACCCCCTTCAAACCCAGGGGGATTTGATTTTTATAACTATCTGGCTCAACAAGGATCTTTTGCTGGATTGCGGGGACGTTATATTAGTCATGATGATAGTCAACCTCCCCCTTGGGGATTGTGGAAAATTCGCCAACGCATTACACGCGCTCAAGCTAAATTATTAGGAGTTCCTGAAGGTTCGCTACTGAGTGCGATGGTATTAGGCCGTTTAGCGGTTGATTTACCTTACGATATTCGAGATACGTTTGTTCAAGTTGGACTCGCTCATATTCTAGCAGCTTCAGGATTTCAAGTTTCATTTTTATTGGGAGTTATTTTAGCTCTTACTCAAAGATTTTCTCCCCAAATTCGATTTATTTTAGGATTATTAACGCTTCTGTTTTACTTGGGTTTAACGGGGATTTCACCTTCTGTTTTACGAGCAACGTTAATGGGATTAGCGGTATTAATTGCCCTTTTAACCCAACGTCAAACCAAACCCTTAAATGTATTATTACTGGTAGCTATATTATTATTAATTGTTAACCCCCTTTGGATATCGGATATCGGATTTCAACTGAGTTTTTTAGCCACATTGGGATTAATGGTCACAGTTCCTCCCTTAATGCAACGGTTAAATTGGATGCCTCCCTTTTTCGCTTCTTTAATCGCCGTTCCTTTAGCCGTCATGATTTGGACATTACCCCTACAACTCTACGTTTTTAAAGTTTTATCTCCCTATAGTATTCTGGTTAATATTATTGCTTCTCCTCTGATTTCAATTATTACATTAGGAGGTATGGCAAGTGCTTTAGTCGCTTTATTGATGCCGGGATTTGGAAGTGCGATTTCCCAAGTTCTTCATTATCCAATTTTAGGTTTAATTGAAACAGCCGATTATTTTAGTCACCTTCCCGGAAATTCTATTGCGGTGGGCAGTATTTCCCTAATACAATTGATTACCCTCTATAGTTTAAATTTTTTAATTTGGGGTTATTTTATCTGGGTGAATTCTCAAGAAAATCCCCAAATTTTTACTTATAAAAAAGGCTGGATTCCTCTTTTATTTGCAGTGACTTGTGCTATATTAATAGTGGTGGCACCGGGTTGGTATACTAAAAAAACCCAATTTCAAGCCACGATTCTCGGTACACCTAAAGAACCGATTTTAGTGATTGAAGAAAAAGGAAAAGTAACTTTAATTAATAGTGGAAGTCAAAACACAGCCCAATTTGTCGTTTTACCGTTTTTAAATGCTCAGGGTGTCAATGAAATTCAAGGGTCAGTTGCGACTCATCCCCAACTGGGTTTAAGTATTGGTTGGCCGTTTATTTTAGAGAATGTTCCGATTAAAAGATTTTACGATAATCCAGCCCCCAAAAAAACCTATCAAGCTACCAATGAAGTCATTTTGAAAGCATTAGCTCAACAAAAAGGAGCTTATGTTCCTTTAATATTACGTCAACCTGTGATGTTAGGTTCTGTGAAACTTGAATTATTAAATCCTCAGCCCCCGGTGATTCGATTTGAAATGGGTCAAAACACTTGGACATTATTAGGAGAAACTTCTATTAATGACCAAAAACAGTTGATGGAAAGTCAAAGTTTAACCCCGACTCAAGTGTTGTGGTGGTCAGGAGAACCCTTAAGCCCAGAAATTTTATCTGTATTCAAGCCTAAAATAGCGATCGCTTCTTCTAATTCTATTGATCCTAAAACGGTACAAATCCTAAGTCAACAACAAACTCAAATCTTTTGGACGGGTCGAGATGGAGCCATTAGATGGACACCGACTCAAGGTTTTGAAACAACTTTAGATTTTGATGAAACAGATGGGTCTTTTCTTTAATAGACTAATGCAGTAAACCTAAACGATGAAATGTTTTTCCCGGTTTCTGGTTCCCTGTTCCCCGTTCCCTGCTATAATCGAAAAGTCGTCTAAAATACGATCTGAATCATTTCAGGTTTGGAGAGGTGGCAGAGTTGGTCGAATGCGGCAGACTCGAAATCTGTTAGGGGTCTTGCACTCCTCGTGGGTTCGAATCCCACCCTCTCCGTTTTCAGAATTTCTCAACCTATCAATCTGTAAGCTGAAACGGCATAACTTCGTTCAAATTCAGTTTGGGTTTTGAGCAGACTTTGAACGAATAATTTCAGCCGGAATTCCGACGACGGTTTCACCCGATGGAATAATTTTGCTTACTTGTATTCAATTAACGGGTTAGATTTTCCTAGGGTTTGATTAAAATAAAACTTGATTTGTCCGACTAAGCCAGGAAATTTTGAAGCCATACAAGACACTGAGTACCAGGTAGAATCTGAACCAGAAAATCCTCTGGTTTTATAATAGCGATAGGTTTTATAAATTAATAAAGGATAGGCTAAAAATAAAATCAGACTCCATTCATGGGTTGGCAATATTAAGATTAAAGCTAAGACAGGAATAATGAAACCCCATAACCAAATACTACGGCTTTCTCTCACCCAATGGTTTTCCGGTGGCTTTCCATGTAAATAAGCTCCCTCAGCATAGGCATAACCTGCTCTTAAATGGCGTTTCCACCATTGACTAAACCGAGTCATTTGAGCATCATGGAGGGTCATTTCTGCCTCTAAACGCTCAATTTTCCATCCTTTTTGTCGTAGCCTAACACACAATTCCGGTTCTTCTCCTGCGATTAATTGGGGGTTAAATCCAGAGACTTGTTGAAGCGCTTCTACGCGCATCATGGCATCTCCACCACAAGCTTTAGTTTCACCAATAGGAGTATTCCATTCAATATCACAAAGACGGTTATAAATTGACGCATCAGGATACCGTTCTCGTCGTCGTCCACACACCACCCCAATATTAGGATTTTCATCTAATTTTTGTTGGGCTGTGTTTAACCATCCCGCTACAATTTCGCAGTCACCATCTACAAATTGAATATAATTTAATTCATGATTTTTCTGAAGTAAAAATTCAAAACCTGTGTTTCTAGCCCGTGCTGCGGTAAAGGGTATAGATAAGTCTAATTCTATAACATCTACACCCAGGGATCTCGCTATTTCCACAGAATTATCTGTTGAACCGGAATCAACATAAACTGCATTGTCAACGCTTCCGATGATGGAAGATAAACATTTCCGTAACCGTTCACCTTCATTGCGTCCAATGGCGACTAATCCAATACTACTCAAGGTCAAACCTCCTCTATTGCTAAGAATTAAACCCAATTAAAAGCTTGATTTTTGACAACGGATTTAAAATTATCACAGGATAATTCTATTCCTAATTTAGACCCTAAAACAGCTAAATCTGAGTTAAAAATTAATCGCAAATTCTCATGATTTTCTGGCGTGAGTTCTGGTTTTTGCTTCATCGCCCACCAACTTCTAACCCAAGTCCGAAAAGATTTAGGAACCAATAAACGTCGCAATTCTCGAAGACCCGGAGTTTCCACTAAAAAATCCCGCCAAGCACTTTTTCTCATACGTTCAGTCGATACGTTTTGCGCTTCTAGTTCAAAGTTCCAAATCGGCTTTTGGGGATAACCTATAAACTCACAAACCCGTTCTAATTCGGCTTGGGGATAAGAAAGCATTCGTTCAAAGAAAATCGGTAAAACCCGATCTTGACCAAAGGTTTCAAAATAGGGTTGAAGCTGCATCATATAGCAACTATAATCAATTAATTCGGGATGATTTTTGATCGCTGTATTAATATCCTCACTCATCACCTTTTGTGTCCATTCATGAATATATTGAGACACTAATCGATCAATCGGATGTCGCATCACATAAATAAATTTAGCATTGGGTAAATGGTGCTGAATTCGTTGAATGGTTTGAGGATAAGTGGGTAATTTAGTATAATGGGTGCTGGATTCTCCACAGAAGGCATCTACAGGTGCAGATTCAAAATGGGATAGATACCAATTCCAGCCTTTTTCGTATTCTTCATCATTACTAAAAAAATTAGGTTCTTTGAGTTGACTCATAAAAATTCCGGGTTGTAAAGCCAACTGTTCATGTAGGGTACTGGTGGCACATTTCATCGCACCAATAATAATAAAATCAGGGGTTTTATTCATATTATTCTTGTTGAGATAGATTTAAGGGAGTTAAACAATTCATCCAAATATCTTGAGCTTGAAATTCGCAGGTATGGGGCTGTTTATTTCCGACTAATTCCCGAATCCAAGACAAACTCCGACCGACTAACCACAGGAGATTTGCTAACCATAACCCTGTAATCCCATAAAATTTTGCAAAGTACCGAGAACGAGAAGCATAGAGATAGGAGCGAGGACGACGCCGCGCCGCCATATCCAACTTCACCGAACCACTTCCTCCGCGTAAATGCACCACCCTCGCTTCTGGCCAATGGAGAATCTGCCAGCCCGCCTGATTCACGCGACGACAATAATCCACATCATCAAAATACATGAAATAGCCCTCATCCATAAAGCCAATTTGTTCAATCACCTCCCGACGAATTAAAACACAAGCAAAACTTGTCCATTGCGGTTGATAGGGTGTATTAGAAACCTCCATCGGTACGTCATATTGTTGAAACAGTTTTGTAATCATTCCTGTCGCCGCAGCATCAATCAATTGACTCAAGGGAGAATGATAGCGGAAACAACTAATTTGGGGGGTACTATCGGGCCATTCTAAACGAGGACTAATCAGTCCCGCTTCGGGGTGAGTTTTCCAGGCGTGAAGTAAAGATGAAAGGGCTCCGGGTCGGACAATGGTATCACTATTGAGTAATAAATAAGCTTCGGCTTCAATGGCTTTGATTCCTAAATTATTCCCGGCGGAAAATCCCCCATTCACCGGAGAAGGAAGAAGTTGTACCCAAGAAAACCATTGATTTTCTGTAATCGTTTGTTGCAAAAGTTCAACGGAATTATCCCCAGAAGCATTATCAACAATAATCACCTGATCATACCCTATTTCCACTTGATTTTCAAGGGATTTTAAACAATTAATAACGAGATGAGGAGTGCGATAATTAATAATAACAATCGCCCATCGAATCCGATTAATCAAACTATTGTTTTCAACTGTAATTTCCTCCATTCATTCCTCCTTAAACATAAAAATAATGTCAGCAGTTAGCGGATCATCTAACGACAATTTTCCCACCAACAAGGATTTTGATCAATAAAATCCTCTAAAGCTTTATATTTGGGTGAAGTGGGTTGATAGACCGATTCTAAAGCTCCCCAACTGCCATATTTTGTCGGTTTACCGATATCAGCATAGTGCATAAATAAAGTTCCTTTAGCTTGTTTCCAATCTTGTAACAGTTGTAGATAGGTATCGTACATTTGCGGATTACGATTGAGTTGGATCAAGAAATCCGTCAAGCGTTCTTGTTGAGGATGTTTGCGCTCCGCAACTAAATGTTGTCCTCCTTCATAAGCTACTAATGTTAATGATTTGGATTTAGCGACTTCTGCATGATACAAAAAAGTTTGATACTGATCAAGTAAACTATGTTGGTCTTTGGGGAGTAATCCTCCTTTTTTTAACTGTTGAAAAGCTTGATTAATTCCTGTATCTCCCTGATTGATCCACGATTCAAGCGTACTACTATTCTCCAAATCTCCTAAAGAGCCATCAAAATAACCGGTGATCGCATAGGTATCAATCCCTTGATAACAGGGTTTATTTCCTTCATTCACCCAATAGGGACAATCTAAAACTTTTTGTTCTGCTCCTTTTGAATTCGTTTGTGTAGAAATCACACAAATAACCCGATCAGCTTGAGTTCCAAATTCCCTTTTCCAAATTTCACACATTTGAGCCGTTCGCATTCCATACCACTGACGAAAGGCATCTTTTTTATCTTTTCCCCATCGAGCTTGACCTTGTTCTAAAGCATAGCGAGTTTGTTTAAAATTCCAATTCCAAACTTCATTAGAAAACTCGATATAGACCTTTAAATTAGGATTTAATTCCGCTTTTACTTTCTGGGCAAAGTTTTGGATATATTCATCCGTTGCTTGATGGGGCATATTAAACCAAGGCTCTGCTTGAACTTGATTGGCTAAAGCAATCATCACTTCTAAAGGAACTCCTGAACGTCTATAGGTTGCTGTTGCAGGTGTTGGTCTATTCTCCCACTCTTTTTGAGGAGAATGATTGGTTTGCATCCAATCCATAAATCGCAAAGTTCTAAATTTTTTAATTTTATCCAAAAAAACGGGATTAAATTGTTCACCTTGTTGATAACGAGTTTGATCTTCTGCTTTAATTACCCGAATATTCCGAATATAATTTCCGGTTTGATTCGGATCAGTTGCAGCAATTACAATTAACGCCCCATTTGATTTGGATAAATCAATTGTAATCACATCTTGTCCGGGTTTAGAAAGGTTAGAATCTTTTTGAGCGGCTAAACCATATTCTAACGTTCCTTCTCCGTCATAGAAAACAAGATATTGTCCAGAAATCGGAGTATCTTTAGGGATATCTTTAAATAAAGTTGTGGCAACTTGAGTATAGCGGGGAGGATCTTCGGGCTTGGGTAAGGATTTAACCCAACCTTGTTCATCTAAATCTAATTGCTCAGATTCTTTTGTATCCCATTCCCCTCGACAGTCTGATGTTTTTAAACTGCGACAGGTCGTGAACCACTGGCGGGAACCTTTAAAATAGTCAATAAATGCAAATTGAGTTGATGCAGTCCCTAAACCACTCAAATTAATGCCTAAAGGAGATTGAGAATTTGATAAACCTTGGCTGAATGCAACTCCTTTGAAACCGTTTTGAGAATCATCAATCATTTTAGATATGATTATTCCTATTCCCATAATAACAATAAAAAATAATACAATATTTTTTTTTAATTTTAATTTAACTAAATTAAATATCAACATGATCAATTCCTTTAAAAACAACTTTTAACCGTTCAATTATTTAGGCTTAATTTTTTATAGAGATCTAGCTTTTTCGGCGATTGAGCTTAAGCAGACTGACACTAGGTTTTGCAGAAATCGGAATCGGTCGAGACTTTCGGCGATTAAGCTTAAGCAGACTGACACTAGGTTTTGCAGAAATCGGAATCGGTCGAGACTTTCTGGGATTGACTTTAGGAATAGACTTAACAGTTTTAGTAGTCATGAGAAGCGGTGTAGCCGGGATTTTTTGATTTTCTGTCCCCTGGCTATTAATCGTATGGCTAGAACCAGCAACAGAGGAATTGAATTCTTGGGGATTGGGGTTCATCAATAACCCAGCTAAACCCCCACTCGCTAGGGTAAAAACGGGATTATATTGATCATTTAAGAGGTTATCTAGTACATATAAAACTATAACCACACTCAGCACAGCAGCACCAGCGACCTGGGGACGACGAAACCAGGTTTTAGCCGGATATTGAAACAAGGAAAACATGAGTGGGGGAATCAAAGAGGTTCCAAAGATACCGATTACCCCGAAGGCGCCATTAATGCCATAGGCAATAATCCACAAACTATCCGTAACAGAAATATCCTTCAGTTTTCCTTCCGATTCGCTATAGGCATAAATCCGATTTCGTCCCCATCCTCCCCAACCAAACCACATTCGTTGTTTAGCTTTTACCACTAATAATTCTTCATTATCAAATCTAAATTCTAAAGATGCCGCTCGTTCTGCCCCCGCCATCTGAGTTGCAACCTCAATAATTTGATCGGCTTGTTTTCCAGTGAAGTTTCCCGTCACACCCAGGTACAGATAAGAAGATAACATCAAAATTAACAGCAGCAGGGGAAAGGCGGTGCGACACAATTTGGCACAGAACAAAATTACCACTCCAAAGAACATATACATATAAGCACCTGTGGAGCGAACTATAAGATGAGTGATATATAACCCGATGAACCAAAACATCATGGGTATATTCAAAAATTTTTTCAACGTACCGGATTGCCAAAGCCACAGCGCAATTAACGTTGCTGCCATCATCCACATCCCCACACTTAAACCATGTTTCATAAATACATTGGGTCGATATCCTCCTAAACGATAGGATTGGGAAAATTGGTGAATGCCATGATAGCCATAGACCATGCGATGCAGTTGGGGACTAATTACGCTTTCTAACCAGCATAAGGGGGCATAAATAATCCCACTAATAAAAATACCCATCGCTAATTCCTGAAGACCTTTCAAACTATTGAGATATAGGCGACCTAAAAAGTAAGGAATACCATACTCAACAATTTGGGTAAGCATCGATGAAAATCCATCGTATGCTCCTAAATCATTCGTGATTGATGCCATAAAAGGACTAATACACCACATCAGCATCGGAATATCCAACCATCCGAATTTAAAGGTGCGAAACCTTTGGGGATGATACAAATAAGTGGCCAGCATAATGCTGTAACTGGTGGCGGTGGCGCGATCATAATCAGGTAAACCGGGGAAGGAAAAGACAGCACGTTGGGGAAGAAATAGCCACGCCAGAATAAAACTGATCACCACTGCTCTATCCGTTGAAAACCGTTTAAATAACAACAGAACAGTGGGGAGCAAGAGTAATAAAGCCAGTTGTGCTTGAGGTGTCATAAACGCGGTGGCAAATTTCCCATATTTGTCAGATGTGGATAGTTCCCCACTTTAGGATTTATGCTTAATTGCGTTACGAAGATCGAAAAGAATTGGTGGCAGGAATTTTTTGAGCAGAGTTTTCAGGGGAACAGGAGCGGGTTTGGAGTTTAAATTGTCTCCGGGTCGGGCTTGGAATACCGTTGAATGAGTGTCCGAAACTTCTTCAGGAGGACGACCATTCGTGTAGTAATAAAGGGCTAAGGATTTGCGAGTCATTCCCTCTGGACAAGTTAAAGGATCAGGATGACCATGATAGGAAAAGTCTGAGGTACTGAAGATTACACACCGATTAAAAATCGGAAGAACTTTTTTAAAGCAGTGGGTCATTTCTGCATCCCACATTTCAAAATGTCCGCCATATTCTTCTTGCCAATTTTTATTCAAATAGATGAGCAGATTTAACCGCCGATCTAAACCCAAACCTTTATGTTTATTAAAGTCAACGTGCATTTTTAAAAATCCTCCCTTTTCAATTTGGTGAAGCCCTCCTCCGTGAAAGTAAGGGTCGGGAATAATTCCTGAAATTCCTGTGAGTTTTTCTAAAAATTTGAGGAAAACGGAAGAATTTAATTGATAGAGTAAAAACCGGGTGGCTTCACCCATTTGCAGTTCGGAGGTAGAAGCTAATTTTTTTTCAGCCTCTGCATCAAATTGTCTCCAATTGATTTGTCCGGGTTTAGGAAATTCTTCCAATATTTCATCTAAGACCGATTCAGGAAGAAAATTATCAATAACAATATGGGGAAAGGGTTCCGCTTCAGCGTAGGATTTCCACTGATTTTCGGCTAAATCGTTTAACTTGTTTAAATCCAGACAAAAGCTTAAGGATTGTGTCATGATTTTTCTCCTAGAGTTGATGATTGAAAATGTCGATTTTAACGGTTCCAGTGAGATAAGTCCCAATTTAAAAATTCAGCGAGTTGCTGATTGGGTTCTCGAAATTTTTCTAATAACATTTTGCGAGTTTCGGCCAGCATTGGAGGTGGCATATATTGTTGGGATTTCCATTGTTGGTATTTGGCACGGCGTAGCCATTGGTAGGCTTGATCCTTCAAGGATTTGGGAAAGAAAGCTTTGAACTGCTCAAACCCGGGAATTTTGTTGAAGGAAGAGGTTATTTGTTTCCTTACAAACCATTCTGAATCATCCTGGGCTTTATTGGCAACAATGGTACTTTCCTCGGTCAAATTAATCTGGGAATCAGCACCGATAAACGTGAGAATTTGGCAAATCGTCTCGTGCGGGCGTTGAATTAAGTCTTCCATGGGCAGGAAGAGGAATGACTCACGGGGATAAAATTTCAGATACTGTTCGATTTGATAGAAATAAAAACTACTGTCAATAAATTCACTTTGTTTGACAATGGTTTCTTCAAAGGTTTTTTCCACCGCTAATTCTGGTTTATGGCGAGCTCCTTTAAAGCGATGAATGTAGAACGAATAGGCCCGGTCTACGGGATGTCTCATAATATAAATCAGTTTAACCTGGGGTAAAGCTTTGACAAGACGTTCTACCGTATGGGGATATTGTTGTAAGCGGGAATAGGTCGTTGAGGCTTCACCACAAATTTGATCAGGTTTTGCTTGACCAAATAAGGATTCATACCAGTCCATTCCTCGATCATAGTGAGCATCTACAGAAAAGAAGTCGGGTTCTTTTGGAGTAGACATAAAGATCTGGGGATGGCGACACAAATATTGATAGAGTGTTGTTGTTCCCGATTTAGCTGCACCGATGATGATAAATTGGGGTTTAATCATTAGAAAACTCCTTGCTATCAATGCTATCAATAGGTGATTGACTGTTGTGAGTGGTTATCTACTGAAGAATATAAGCACCGTTACTCAGTTATAAAGCTTGGGCAAAAGGCAGGCCAAGACCTATTTGATATCGAATCCCAAGTACCGTGATTACTAAGATAATCAACACTAAACTAGCCTCCAGGTCTTGCTTAATTAGGGAAACCTTGTTAATCCAAAGTCCATAATTAACGACTATATAGTAAGGAATATCATTACAAGCAATCGTAATAATGACTCCTAAAATATTAAAGGCTTTAAAAGACAACGGTAACAAGATCATCATATAACAAAATTTCAAGAAATATCCGACTGTTGAATATTGGGGTTTTCCGATCGCATATAAAATTTTATCCAGGCTTGAACAAAGTACGACTGGCCATAATCCTAAACTGAGGATGGGTAGCATCCAGGCTGCTTGTTTATATCTATCATCATATAAAGCTAAAATAATCAAATCACCAAAACCAAAAAAAACAGTGATTAGTAAACCAAGTCCTATTAAGATAAACCAACGTTTTTTTAAGATTTTTTTTCTTAAGTTTTCCCTGGGAATATCCATTTGTTTAGAAAAAACGGGAAACAGAACTTGACTACTAATTTTGTTCAAGAGTTGTCTGGGTAAGTCAGCAAAGGTATAAGCAACTGTATAAATGCCTAATTTTTCTAAAGATATTAATTTTCCGAGAATCAGGCGATCACTTTGAGTTGCTAAAAAAGTCATTGCCGTGGAGAGAAAAATCCACCGACCAAAGGAAAAGATTTCCTCAAGGGCTTTTTTATCCCAAGCAAAACGGTTGGGACTGCCTTCATTCAAGAGATGACTTCTAATCAAACCCAAAAACGAACCGATCAATGTTCCACTGATTAAAGCCCAGATTGTAGGATTAATCCAAGCCCAAACACCCATGACGCTGAGACTTGTGATTTGGATAACAAAATCATAAACCGTGAGTTTACCTAATGCCAAATTACGGTTTAATGTTGCTAAAGCTGTTGAGTTAAATCCCGATATAACTGTTCCAAAACCAACAATGGGTGTAATCCACAAAAGTTGAGGTTCGTTATAAAAAGAGGCAATGGGTGCTGCGATCAATAAACAAGTAATCCAAAGCCCAAATCCTCGGAATACTTGAATTGTCCAAGCCGTATTCAGAAATTCTGGGTCATCTCCCCGTTGACTACGGATAATACTAGGGCGAATTCCAATATCTGAAAATAGGTTAAGACCTATAATAAAGGTATTAACTAATGCCATCAAACCAAATAATTCAGGGACTAGAAGACGAGTAAGGATTAGGTTTCCCCCAAATCGTAAGACTTGGCTACCTCCATAGCCGAAGAGAGTCCAAATTGTACCTTGAATTGCTTGTTTACTAAGAGATGCCATGAGGATGTTAACCGTAAATAAATTTTGGAAATAGGGGGTTTAGAACTGGTGGCTTTTTGCCTTGACTGGTTTTGAAATACCCGTCCTGATCAATTTCCGGGTTCTGATGGTATAATATCTTGATGCCTAAGTTCAAAATGATGGGCTAAAATGAGGTTGATCTAAGTCTATCTTTAGATAGAGTATTGTACAATTTTTGACTGGAATCTTCAAATCGTCTAGCGTTTAGAATAGAACGACTTGAGGTCATTATGCCACGATTATAGATGAACTTTATCAAACTTTTACATTTTTCTTTAAAAAAGTAGAACTTCCTGTTTATCGATCTAATCTCGGTGAAGGATTGTTGGTAAATTGTCCTTAAAAAGAAAGAGTACAGATGAACTGTACCCTTCCTTTGATAACCCTAAATTCAGGCTCTTATCCTGCTTTTTTTCCAATTCCCAAATGTTGTTTACTTTCTCGAAGTTGTTCCCATAAAGCTTCAATTTGTACATAAGATTCTTCAACTGAAAGTTTTCCACTGGTTTGCAAGCCAACAATAAGGTTGACCTTCTGAGCAAATTCCTGCAAATTAGCATTAAACACAACATTTTCAGGAGTTGCATTTCCTCGATAACGAGAACTCCAGTAAAACGAACCTCGGTTGGTCATCTTTTTCACCCTCCAGTTTACATAATTATCCATTTTTACATACAATGTCGGATTCAGAATCAACTGAAAAAGTATTGCTTGATACTTTTATTATAACTCAATTAGCTTCATGTTTTCAGGATAGAGAAAATACAGTTCTATATCGTGAGATATAAATTGATATTAAGAATTGAAGTTCTTCGCACCCTAGAAACAATGAAACAAAATGCCTGTTCAAGTTGGTAAAAAAAGATACAGACCTTTTTGATTTTTCACCGAACAGCAGATCTTGAGACGGCTCTCAATTACAACCGTTGTGGGAGGTTGCGAGGGGACTAAAATGGCGGTATTGTGCCAAATATTCTTCTAAAACTTTAAATTGGTCAGGGTTAAGACGATAGTAAATCCATCGTCCTTCTTGACGACTTTGTACTAATAATGCTTCTTTCAGGGTTTTCAGGTGGAAGGAAAGTTTAGACTGACTGACTCCCAACAGTTCGCACAGTTCACAAACGCACAATTCTTGTTCTCGTAACAGATTGATGACTTGCAAACGCAAAGGGTCAGATAGGGCATGAAACCTAGCAACGAGAACACTGTTCGCAACAGGAACCGCAGGAGTTCCCCTCACATTATTTGCAACCATCAAGGATCTCCTAAATTTAGGCGAATCACTCTAGCTTATCATCTTCGTTTCATTCCAATATCAAGTACAAATCAACCATTCTGAGGTGATCATTCAGGATTGTTGATCTTCTTTGAGAATCTACAGTCCTCTGATGAGAATCAAAACTTGCTTCCTAATTTCCATTGATGCTCACATTGCTGAAATTCATGATTATGTCCGAGGAGTTTCCGGTGCTTTAGAAAAAGTCAAAAAACATTTGCAATTTTTACTAGCAGAACGAAATGCTCAAGGGCAAACCTTTCCTGTGATGATTAAACCAACGGTTCATGGTCAAAATTTGCATATTATTTCTCAAATGCCGGAATGGGTGCAACAATTGGGAGCAACGGCTGTTAATTTCCAACCTGTTGATCGTTGGACATCTGAAACCTATGATGAACTTTGGATTTCTGAAGCTCGTATGGAAGAATTGCAAACCGTTGTTGAAAATTTAATTGAACAAAAACGCCAGGGTCTTCCCATCCTCAATAGTGAATCTTTGCTACAAATGTGGTCGGCTCATTTTCGAGAAGAAAAAGCACCCGCCAGTGTTGGTTCCTGTCGTGTGGGTTTACGAAACTATTTTATTCGCTCGAATGGGGATGTAGAAGTTTGCTGGTTTTATCCTCCCATTGGCAATGTTAAACATCACAGTGCGCGACAAATTTGGGAAGGAGAAGAAGCTCAGGATCGACGTCAACAAACAACAAATTGCGATCGCCTTTGCCTCTACACTTGTTTATCCCAAAAAACCTTAGCAGATAAAGTCAAAATGGGATTAACTCTATTAACAAATCGTCAAAATTAGCTGCGTTAATCTTCTGTAATCTCTGCTATAGCCTACCTTTGTAGACTATAGCAGTTTTTGATGGGTTTTAAAGGATTACTCCTTCTAATTCTTGTTCTGTTAAATCATACAATGCTCTTAATTTTTCTAAAGTTTCTGCATCGGTTTCCCAAAATCCACGACCCTGCGCTTCTAACATTCGACCGACAATATTACGAAAAGCTTCGGGGTTTGCTTGTCTTAATTGATTAGCCCTTTTTTCATCTAACGCATAGGTTTTAGCTGCTTGATCATATACCCAATTTTCTTTGAAATTAGTTGTTCCTCCCCAACCCATTAATGCCGTCATTCGTTGAGAAATTTCATAAGCCCCTCCACTTCCTTGATTCACCATTGCATCTGCCCATTTGGGATTTAATAATTTCGTTCGATATTCAATTCTTAGTAAATCTTCTAATTGTCGAGGCGTTGTATCTTTAGAAAAACTTTCAACAAAATTAGCCTTGATTTTTTTACCTTGATGTTGTTCGGCTGCCCGTTTTAATCCTCCTGTATTGGCATAATATTCTTGAATATCTGTTAATCCATATTCAACAGAATCAATTTCCTGCACAATATTATCCATTGTGTTTAACAATTGAGTCATCACTTCCGGTCTAGCTTGTCCTTTATCTTGGCGACCATAACTAAAGACATTTCGCCCTTTCCAGGTGTTCGCTAATTCGTCCCCAGATTCCCAATTTCCATCGACAATTTGATCATTTACTAATGAACCAAAATCCCCCGATGGATTAGAAAATAAACGGGCGGATGGGTTTTCAATACCTTGCGATCGCAACTGTAAAGCGTGTTTTCTAATAAAGTTTTGGTCTTCGGGTTCTTCAACATTGGTAGCCCGCAGAAATAAATCATCTAATAATTCAATAATATTAGCAAAACTATCTCGAAAAATTCCCGATAAATTTGCTAAAACATCAATCCGAGGATGATTGATATTTTCTAACGGTTGTAATTCATAACGAACAATTCGTCCAGTTCCTTCTTTAACAGGTTCCGCTCCGACTAATTCTAAGATAATTCCTAATGATTCTCCCCGCGTTTTAATCGCATCTAACCCCCATAACATTACCGCCACCGTTTCAGGATAATTCCCCGTTTCTGCTAACTGTTGAGCGATGATTTTTTGAGCGATTTCTCGTCCTCTTAAATAGGCCGCAGCAGAAGGCATTCGATAGGGATCTAACGCATGAATATTGCGTCCGGTGGGCAACACTCCCGGCCCATCTCGCAGTAAATCCCCACCGGGAGCGGGAGGAATATATTCTCCATTTAATCCTCGTAATAAATTGGTTAATTCATCGGAAGTTTGCAACAATAACCCTCGAATTTGACTGTCTGTTTCTGGGGTTAACTCATTCATTGATTCAGTGGAATAAGCATTCATATAATTGCTTAATTCCTCTTCTGTTGGGTTTTCTCCAAAGGTATGTAATCCAGAGGAAAATAATCGCTGTTCAAGCACTTGCAAATAATCATAAATTTTGATAAAATAATTGTAGAGAACTTCGACACTAAATAATCGAGCATTTTCTAAATTAAAAGCAATTCCTAATTTTTTCCCTTCCTCAAAAGGACAATCTACCTCTAAACCCATATCTACAATTTGCTGACTAATTACCTCTTGAAGAGTAGAATTTTTTTGCGGATCTTCCCGATATTCGGCAATTAATTCTCGTAAAGATACCAATTGTTTATACAGTCCGGCTCGACCATAAGGCGGAACATTATAAGAAATCAATACCCCATAGCCTCGACGTTTTGCTAAAATAGATTCTGAGGGATTATTAGCAGCATACAGATATAAATTCGGCAGATTTCCCAGTAAAATATCTGACCAAGAATAACCTGTATTTCCTAACGGTGAACCAGGCAACCATTCAACAGTTCCGTGCATTCCAAAATGAACAATAGCATCGGCTTGAAAGTCTTTTTGTAACCATTGATAAAAGGCAGTATATTGGGGATGGGGGGTTAAATCTCGTTCAAACATTAACCGCATTGGATCACCGGATAACCCTAAAGGCGGTTGAACTCCGATCCAAATATTACCCAGTTGAATTCCCCCAATATGATAATCTTCACCTAAAGTTTTAATCCCCGTTCCTGTTAAAGATTTCCATTGTTTCTCTACCCGACTGCGTTGTAAATAGCCTAACCATTTTTCTAATTTTTCTACATTGACTTGATTAGAAATAACCGAACCCTCAGCCAACACAAAATTCTGTTTTATTTCTAAGGTTTCATCTGCTATTTTAACTTTTTGAATTAAACTTTCACCCGTTTCGGGTAACTCTCCAACGCTATAACCTTGGGCTTTTAACCCATGCAAAACCTTTAATAAACTCTGGGGTACATTTAATAAAGCTGCGGTTCCGGTTGCGCCATATCCAGGGGGAAATCCATATAAAATAATAGCAATTTTTCGGTTTTCAGGCGGTTTTTGTCTCAGTTTGATCCAACTTTTCACCCGTCCGGTTAACCGTTTTACTCGTTCAGGAATTAAATAAATTTCTTCTCCAACTAACCCCCCTAAAGGAACTGTATCAATAGCACCATCGAGTTCGGGTAAAGCATATAAAACAACGCTTTGTAACCCTCCTATTCCTTGACGAGTCCAAGATAATAAATCTTGAATTAATAGGGGTGCTGCAATAAAATAAGGAACGTTTTTGACGGTTAAAATCCCTTTAGCAATTTCTACCTGTCGTCCGGCTTCCATTGAGCCTGCTGGCCCTCCAACTAAGGGAAACCCAATGGTTGAAACAATGGCATCAACCTTTACAGCTTCTTTAGATAAGGATAGGGTTTCAATCTTTCCCTGTTCTCGCTTATTTAATTCATCCGTTGTTGTCATCCAATCTCTAACCGCAACATGACCTTCAACACCATTAATAAAAATTGGTAAAGGGATTAAATTATCCTGCTGAAAATAACTAATAAGTTTCGGAATATAATTTTGGTGAGTAATAACGTGCTTTCGATATAATAAAAGACCGACAACGGGATTATTAGCTGTCTCTGGATATTGCTGTTGATACCAGTCTAAATAAGCTTTAGGGGATTCAAAATAACCGTTATAATCGGGATGTAATAATCCCATATTAGGCGTTTCTATGGGCGGCGGAATTTCACCAACGGTTAACCCTAAATAATTTGTAGCAATTGTCCAAAACATAGCGGCGACATTTTCCGTTCCCCCTGCGTTCCAATACCCATAAATAATTAACCAGTTGCGGAGATCTTGAACTTTCTTAACCGGAACAAATTTTAATAATTTTGGCCCTGTTTTCAGAAAGCTAATATAACCCGCAAGTTTATCTTCTTCTTTCCCACTGGAAAATTTACTGAGAATAAATTGTACAGGTTTGGGCATTCCTTTCGGTTTATCCCCAATTTTAAAGGCGCCAATTTGAGTTAAACTCATTAATTCTAAAGCAGATTCAAATACTAACCGAATGGGAATCTTTTGTACCCGTTCTCGTAACCATAAAACTTGATCATAATCAAATAATAAACTTGCAAAAAAAACATCAGCATTTTCTAACGCTGCTGCGACGGTATCCGGTTCAGTAGAAATAGCGCGATCGCTAAAGACAAAAATCTCTAATTCAGGACAACGAACACTGGCTAATTGTGCAGAATTTCGATATAAATCAGCATTAAAAGATTCAAAGCCTGCAATCAAAACAATTCGTTTCATAAAATCAGTTTTTAAAATATACGGTTTAATCTATGATAGATAATTATAGCAAGTCTAAATTTGAAGGAAGTCAGCACCCCGCTCTGAAGAGACGGGGCTTCATGCCTCCTCTTTGGATAGCTGACCAGCCTAAGTCTTAACTGACTACGTTATCGGCAAGCGTTAAAGAACCCACCAATGGATGCGTAGCTAGTCCGTTGCTCTGGAACTTAAAAGTTAAACAGTTTTACGAGGGGTAAAACAGTGCTTTTGAGATAGTTACCGACCGATAACATTGGCGAAGCTAACTTCACCCTAGAAATAGGAGTGGGAGAAATCCCAAAAAAACCGGGAATCGGCAAATACAAAAATTTTTGTCGATTCCCAATCCAATATTCACGGGGAATAAATTCCCCTGAGTCGTGTTTCCTCTGTTGTCTGAAGACGCGCTCGTTTCCACACTCCCATGCTTTTTTCTATGATAGAAGATGATTCTCCAACTCCGATTTTAATCGCCGGAGTGGATGAAGTTGGACGAGGTGCTTTATTTGGCCCTGTGGTGGCAGCCGCCGTGATTTTATCTGAAAATAGTATGACCCAATTAACCCGTGCTGGGGTGAAAGATAGTAAGAAATTAACCCCTGGGGTGCGTTCGCGGTTAGCCCTGGAAATAAAAGCGATCGCCATTGATTGTAAAATTGGTTGGGCTTCCGTGCGAGAAATTGATCGCGTCAATATTTTACAAGCGACATTATTAGCCATGAAACGCGCTATTTCTAAGTTAAATCCCCAACCCGAACTTTGTTTAATTGATGGTAATCAAACCATTCCGCAATTATTCATTCCCCAAAAAACTATTATTAAAGGTGATAGTACATCTTTGGTCATTGCAGCCGCCAGTATTGTTGCAAAAGTTTGGCGAGATGAATTAATCACTCGTTTATCGAAAAAATATCCTCACTATGATTTAAAAAAAAATAAAGGTTACGGAACAGCAAAACACCGTCAAGCTATTCAACAATATGGTATAACTTCTCAACATCGTCAATCTTTTAGTTGTTGTCAATTATCCTTACCTTTAGAGTACAATGAAAGATAGAAAAGATTCAACGATGCTGTACCCAACTTTGAACGAGGAGGATTATTCTTTGTGGAACCAAATTACGAAACCTTAAAACAACAACTGACTGCATTATCTCAACGCTATCCCAATTTAGGGAGTCGTCTCACCGAAGCCGCACAACACCTCAAAACCGCAGGAACTCCCCCAGCAAAAAGCTTAGTGGATGAAGTGATTGCTTACTCTAAAGACTTTAGCGAAATTCAACAAAAATTGATCGCCCAAGGACAACAACCTGCTATTCAAGCAACCTCTGTACAACAGTTACAGAATTTATTACAAACCTTAACCGCCCCCCCTGGACATCAGAAGACTCACCAACAAGCGTTGCAAATTTTAGAGCAAGTTCTGTCTCTAACCCACAGCGAACAACCGGATTTTTCACCCTTACAAACGGCTCAAAATCAAGCAAGAGAATTGCAAGAATCTATTACTCAGCAAACCAACCAACTGCATTCTGTCGCCGAAGCCTTAGCGGCTGGAAATCATCCGTTAGTGGCATTAGTCAACTTAGTCGAAAAACAAGATCAATTAGATGATAATCAATGGGCGATTTTAGAAGAACAAATTACTAAAGCCTTTGGTAAGTCTCTGGGGGTGGCAATTTCCAGAGGAAAAATTAATTTCACCGTTCAACCTCCCGCCCCAGTTGCAACTGTTCCTAAACCGCAAATTCCTGATATTGTGATCTTGGATGAACCCCAAGGATCGGCAAACCCCGAATTAATTATTGTTCCCAGTATTGATGTTAGCAAATTACCTCCCACCATTGACGGGAAAAATATTGTTTTTGGCAATGCACCCCTTGTCTCTAAATCCCAAGGAAAGGCAACCCTTTCTAATATTAATTTAAAGATTTTAGTCCATTTACAAGGCTTAGGCGATCGCGCCTTTACCGCCAGAGAATACGCCGGAACACGAGGCCAAGGACGGCGTTTAGAAGCTCTGCAAATTAATATTGATCCCCCCATTGCGGGTTTAAGTCTGCGCTACATGGCTCATATCGCCAACGTTGGGGATACCCCCTGGATTTCCGAAGGACAATTAGTCGGAGAACGGGGCAAAAACCGACAAATTGAGGGATTTATGATTGAACTCACTGGCCCCCAAGCTGCGAACTACACGGTTTTCTATACGGCCCACATCCAAAATAAAGGCGATGTTCCCGTCTGCACCAACGGCCAATACTGCGGCACAAAAGGTCAAGGTCTACGGGTAGAAGGACTTAAAGTTTGGATCGAAGCGAAGTAATAATCAGTTATCAGTTATCAGTTATCAGTTATCAGTTAAGCTGTTCCGCATTTAAACTTTATATGTAAGCCAGTGAGAACGCTGGCACTACAAGACTTTCCCCATTTCTAAATACACAATTTAGATGCTGAACAGCTTATTAGTGTAAGAGTGAACAGTTAACCGTTAACCGTTAAAATTTAAGTTTTAATAAGTTGTAAATGTTAACAACTGCCCACTTCTTGACTGATAACTGTTAACTGATGACTGATAACTGATGACTGATGACTGATTATTATCCTTGTAATGCAACCACCCAAACTAAAACAAAGGCTTCTGTCCATTCAACAACGGCTCCATAAGTATCTCCGGTGTGTCCTCCCAAACGCGCATTAAACCAAGCCCCGCTTAAAATGGCGATCGCACTTCCCCCTAAAGCTAGACCTATAGCCACTAACCAATGCTGAGGATGGAGAAGCACAATAATCCCGCTTAAAGCCATCAGTAATAGCGCACCGGGAACTAAATCCCAGGACGAATAGGGGGTATCCTTGTGAAAGGCTCCCTTTCCTGTAGCTTTCAAATAGGGATAACGAGCGATCGCCACTAACTGTCCCCAACGTCCCCATCCCGCCACAGCCATTAAAATTAAGCCTCGATCTGCACTCAAATCCTGTAAAGCAGAAACTTTTAATAATATAATTGCGATCGCCACCATCACCCCAAAGGCCCCCGTCACACTATCGGCCATCACCTCTAAGCGTCGATTCGGATCGCCCACGGCTAAACCATCAGCCGTATCCATTGCTCCATCTAAATGTAATCCTCCGGTGATGCCAATTCCTGCCAGAATGACTAAAACAGACCGGGTTAATACCGGACAACCGAGTAGGAATAATCCCCCATCAATTAAGCCTAAAATTCCGCCGATTAATACCCCAATCACCGGGGCAAAACGGGCAATTCCTCGAAACTCCAACGACCAAGATAGGGGGATAGGGAAACAGGTATAAAAGGCAATTGCCGCCGCTAACGCTGCACCCTGTCGCTGGAAAAATTCAGAAAGTGATCGAATCAGCTTATTATCTGACATAGCAAAAAATTAAATTTGCGTAGATCTATAAATATTTTCTAGGTTATGCCAGAATTGAAATAACAACTCATGTTTTGCCTGAGTCAAGTCAAAACATCATATCGGAGTTTACCAACTCCAGGGTTGTTCAATGACACATCTGCTCGAAAACGAATCCATCCTTTTTAATTCCTTGCGATTATTTCAGATAAGAGAAGGAATAGGTGAGTTACAAACCCGGTTTGTCCGATTGGACAGTTGTAGTTTTGCTACAATGACAATATCTACCATATCAGTGAAAAGCATGGTTCTAATGATGGGTAGGAATAGCTTGAGCCTTGTTAAAGAATTTTAATAAAATTCTGACTTCAGCCTTGCATTTTCCTCAATAATTGTTAGAGTAAAACCATAAGATCAATGGCGGAGGAATAAAACAATTAAGGTTCGTAATTGGGAAGGCGTATCGGAATTAACGACCAGTACAGCCAGACACCTTTGTTCGTAATTCCTCTACACCTAGGGATGGGATAACTTGACAACTACAGATTTCATTCAACAGAATCATTGCCATTCTGTCATTCACAGATTACATCTGAGGCTTTTGCTCCATGAGTTACGACCAACTAAACTACAGGGTGTCTGCTCCGTGCATTATCGATACGGGTATCGTTCTCAATAAGCGGGATATGCAAAAACTGCTTGTTGATTTAGGTCGTGTCCGTTATTTGCATATTCAAGACGGACAAATATGCACCGAAGCAGAAGGATACATCCTAGAAGTTTTTGCCAATCCACAACAAGCAACATTAGTTGCGAATCATTCGTTGTATTTGAATGTTTATAGTTTTGATTACTTAGAACTCAAACAGTCTCCTGACAAGGAAACTTATTTTGATCTGGTTCAAGAAGGGGGGCGTTTATTAAGATTAATTCCTTTAAACAATCCCTTACAAGAACAATTTAACCGCAATTTTAATGCAGCAGCTTTAGATGCGGTTATGGATCAAGTTTTGTCTTCTAATTGGGATACTCAAATTGATGAGGATGACTGTCCATTCTAAGGGATAAAAGCCAGGAAATCGGAATTCTCAAGGCTTAATCTCAGAATTTGAACTTTGTTGTTTCAACAGAGCCTTAGAATAAAAAAGGAAAGGGGAAAATTATTTTTTCCCCTAGTTTTTCCAAGCTGTTTTTTAAGTTTTTTATGTCACACCCTTTTTCCTTTGAAGTTCAGGCGTGCTGTAGTCAAACAAAAGCCCGTGTTGGGTTATTTCATACCCCCCATGGTTGGGTGGAAACCCCCCGATTTATGCCTGTGGGAACCTTAGCCAATGTCAAAACCTTGACTCCAGCCCACCTGAAGGATGCAGGTGCCCAGATGGTTTTATCCAATACCTATCACCTGCATTTACAACCAGGGGAAAATATTGTGGCGAGGGCTGGAGGTCTGCATCGATTTATGGGGTGGGATGGCCCGATGTTGACGGATTCTGGGGGGTTTCAAGTCTTTAGTTTAAGTGAAATTCGCACCATCACTGAAGACGGGGTAACGTTTCGTTCTCCCCATGATGGGAAAATCATTAACTTTACCCCAGAACGTTCTATCCAAATTCAAAATGAATTAGGGGCGGATGTGATTATGGCTTTTGATGAATGTCCCCCCTATCCCGCCAGTCGAGAAGCGGTTTTAAAAGCCACAGAACGCACGAAACGCTGGTTAGAACGTTGTATTCAAGCCCATCAACGCAGCGACCAAGCTTTATTTGCCATTGTACAGGGGGGAATTTATGCGGATTTACGACAAAAAGCGGCTCAAGAATTAGTTGAATTTGATTTACCTGGATATGCCATTGGTGGGGTAAGTGTGGGGGAACCTGTAACATTAATTGAAAAAATTGTTCAGGTGACAACGCCAATTTTACCCTTTAATAAACCCCGTTATTTAATGGGGGTAGGAACCTATCGGGAAATGGCTCAAGCCATTGCTGCTGGGGTGGATTTATTTGATTGTGTCATTCCCACTCGTTTAGCCCGTCATGGCGCAGCATTAATTAAGGGAGAACGATTGAATTTAAAAAATGCTCAATTTCGAGAGGATTTTCAACCGTTAGATGAAACTTGTCCCTGTTATACCTGTCAAAATTTTAGTCGGGCGTATATTAGTCATTTAGTCCGAGCCAAGGAACTCTTAGGCTATACATTAATCTCAATTCATAATGTTACCGAATTAATTCGGTTTACCCAACGCATTCGAGAGGCGATTTTAAACCATCGATTTGCAGAGGAATTCCAATTTTGGTTAAGTCCAGCACCGGATACTGAAACCGTTTTAGAAGAGGTTGAAATCAATAAACGTAGTCACGGCTAACCCCCCGTAGTAAGCCCTTCAGGGCTTTCTTCCTGCTATCAATTACAGTTTAAATCCCTGATCATGAAAAATTGTCGTTCTTCAGAATTATGTCGCGAGGGCGGCTACTAATAATCGCCCTCTTCAACTAGCATTAACCGTTGCAAATGCCTTCTATATTTTCCTAAAGTTGACGGACTTTTGGAGAAACCCCGCCCCTACAAATGTTTACGCGCCTCGGTTGACGGCAGCTTCAACTTGTTTAAATTCTTGTTCCAAACGTTGTTTTAACTTATCGGGGATAGGACGGTTAGGATAGGAGCTATAATGACCTGCTAAGGCATTGAGGGCGGTTCGCATGGTGGTAAAGGAGGAGAGAGTCGTTACAGAGCTATCCCGACGGTAACGGGCAATAAATTCGTTAATCACCTCGCGGGCTTGACCTTGGGCTTCTGACTTATTCGGAGCATCTTCAGGTAACAGGATAGCAGTTCTTAAGCTATCGACAACGGCTAAAGTATCTTGAGGATAATTGCCTGTTAACAGTCCAGAGGGACTTCCCCCACATCCGACTAAGGTAATGGCGGCTACAAGAACAAGAGCTAATAGGCGAGAAATGTATTTTTTCATGATCTTTATTAGAATTGGCATTAAAAATTATAGTCAAAATCCGGGTCTATTCTATCTGAAGGAAGGAATAAACTGCTAAAATGGGGGATGGGATCAGGGTCAAACGTCCCAATTCTAATACTTAATTTAGCTTTAATTGTTATCTTAAAAATTAATTAAGATTTAGAATTGTTTAAAAATATTTCAACTTCTGTTAATGTCGGTTCAGCCGCAATTGCACCGGGTTTTGTTGTGGTTAATGCCCCAACTGCACTCGCAAACCTTACCATATCTTCAGCTATTATAGCATCATTAATCGCATCTAGTCCTAATTTACAGAATTGATCAAGAATTCCGGCTGTAAATCCATCTCCAGCGCCCGTTGTATCTGCTACACTAACAGAAAATGCGGGTAGTCTTCCTGAATTTCCGGCTAAATAATAGGCACAACCTTGTTCACCTGCCGTAACAAAGACTCCTTGGATTTGTAACAATTGAGCGATCGCTTCGGGTTCTATCGTATTAAATAATAATTCAGCTTCTTCATTCGTTAATTTAAGAAAATCCGCATTTTGAACCAACTTTAAAATCAAGTCAATTGCAGAATCAGGATTTTGCCAAAACATCGGTCGCCAATTTATATCAATAAAAACTTTAACTTGATATTTTTTAGCTAACTGAATTGCTTTTAAAATTGCTTGTTGACTTTCTGGATAAGCTAATTCTAAGGTTCCCAAAACAAGAAATTTTGCGGTTTTAAATAATGCTTCTGGAAGGAGTTCTGCTTGTAAATAGGTATCTGCAAATTCTGTAGTGTCTAAATCTCCAAAACCTGCAAAACTGCGATCGCCTGCTGCATCTCTAACTACATAAACAATCCGAGTCGGTGCGTTAGAATGGCGTTGAACTCCTGTAATATTAACACCTATTTCCCTTAATAATTCCACTAATTGTTCTCCGGGTGCATCTTCCCCAATACACCCGATAAAAGCCGTTGGAATGCCTAATTTTACTAATCCGCAAGCCGTATTAGCGGGAGCACCTCCAGGGTAATCTGTCCACAATTTAACCTGTTCTAACGGTTGTCCTAATTCATTCGATAACCGATCAAACAACATTTCACCAATACAAATAACTGGAGGATTATTCATGATTTTTCACAATAATAAACCTTCTCTATTGTAGGGTGCGTAAGCAACGCGCACGCACCAGCTATCGTAGAACATTTAAGCACACTCAGCCAGAGTAAACAGGATGGGATGATTTGACCCTAATGATTCTTGGTTGTGCTTGAATTGGATATAGGCTGAGGACTGAAAACAACGGAAATACAAATCTAAAGATATAATTAAACTTTGTTCCGTCATCTGGGGAATCGTTCAATGCGTCCCAAAAACCCACTATTCCAAAAGTGTCTTGCCTCTATTGAATTTATTGATGTTGATGGAAATATTTATCTGAATAGCCCAGGAATTTATCTAGTAGTTCGTAATCAAGCTTCAAAAGATAGTAAAAATAAGTCTTTAGAAATTACTAGCTCTACTTTGCAAGTTATGTATGCCTTATTAAGCCAGCCCAATACTTTAAAAGAGGATGATGTTGATGAACAAATTTCTTACATTTCTGGTGTTAGTCCCAAAACGGTGAAAACCACCTTAAAAAAACTTCAACAGTTAGATTACATGACTTACAAATACGGAAGATACGAAATCATTGATTATGTCAAACTTCTTGAAAGGTGGCAGTTAGGATACTCTGAAAGATTACGTTATGTGGGCAATATTAAGATGATCTATTTACCAAATTAATGAAAGATTTAAAACAAATCCGGGTAAAATATCTTCTCCCGATAAGGTAGTTGGGTTTTCTAAAATTTCTTTTTCCCTCCCGTGACGATAAATTTCGACTTGACGATTTTTACGATTAATTAACCAACCTAAACAAGTCCCATTATCAATATACTCCTGCATTTTATCTTGTAGAGGTTTTAAAGAACGCTCTTGCGATCGCAATTCTATGACAAAATCGGGGCAAATTGGCAGAAATTTCTCTTGCTGTTCGGGGGTGAGAGATTCCCACTTCGCTAAGGGTATCCAAGCCGCATCAGGAGAACGATCTCCACCATTAGCAAGTTGAAAACAAGTAGAAGAATCAAAGACAATTCCTAATTGAGTTTGTCGATTCCACAAACCCAAATCTAGGTTAATATCTGAGTTCCGTTTTCCAGTTCCGCCTCCGGTGGGTGGCATAATAATTAAGTCTCCTGTGGCGGTTCGTTCTAATTTTAATTCACGATTAGCGATACAAAGTTGATAAAATTGCTCATCGGTAATCGGGGCGGTTTCTGGATTATTTAAAATTAATTCTGCCATATTTTTTATCTCCTTAATTTTTTCTTGTTGCTAGGTTCTACCTAGCAATACTTTAATCAAGCTCTGCCTGCTGTTAACGGGAGGCAGAGCCTCCCTAAGTAAATTCCCTGGTTCTACCAGGGAACTAGAGGGAATTAAACAATGTAAGGAGAATCAATCGCCTGTGCCCGATTAACGGCCACTAAGGTTTGATAGAAAATCGCCGCAATTTCCCCACGAGTGACATCTTTTAAGGGGTTAAAAACCTCTTTTTTCGGGTAATTGACCACCATATTTAATTCCGTTGCGGTAATCATGGCATTAACAGCAAAAGCCGGAATTTGAGCACGATCCGTATAAACACTCAAACTATTCGAGGTTCCCCCGGTTAATTTCAACCCATTCACTAAAGAAACAATAGCCTGAGAACGAGTTAAATTTTGATTGGGTCGGAAGGTTTTATCAGGATAACCCGACAGGAACCCCGCCCGATTTGCCTTATCAATGGCTTCTTTCCCCCAGAAATCCGCGGGAACATCGGTAAAGGCGATGGGTTCTCGAATAGGGGTGAGTGTAAACGCCTTCATCAACATTGCAGCGTGTTGGGCGCGAGTTAAGGTCGCATCCGGTTTAAATGAACCATCGGGGAACCCGCTAATAATCCCCATATCCGCTAACCGCTCAATAAACGGTCTCGCCCAGTGAGACGCAATATCGTTGAATTTTGCACCACCTGGAGCCGGAGTCGGTGTGGGAGTTGGGCCAGGGCTGGGTGCTGGGGTGGGAG
>NZ_JADEWU010000040.1:0-49679 GCF_015207485.1 Planktothrix mougeotii LEGE 06226 | reverse complement strand
GAGGGATGGGACTTAACTCACGGAGTTTCACCCATAAATGTAATCAGTTATCACCAGTCTTAACACCTGGGTTAACCGTCCCATAAGCCTTTTAGCTTATTTTGGGTTAAACGAATCGCACAAACCGAAATCTATCAGCATATCTCAGGTATTACCCCTGAGCTTTAGCTTCTGACTTCATCTCTCATCCCTATAACATACGCTTTAGATTTGTAGCTACCTAACAGTATTCGACCTCTGTAGGGGTTAATAGGGACTTTTAACGTTCCTTGAAAATGGGTGTTATTGCCTTTAGAATCATCCTTTCCACCGGGGGTATTTTGGGAGTCTTAACAAGTGTTTTAAAGATAACCTTGTCTTTTGTAAGTGTCATGGATAAACCCTTACCCTTTCCCCTTGTTCTTTTTGAACGCAGCGTATCAAATCAATTTCGCTACATAACAGTTACGATGGTTCACGCCGGATGTTCACTTTCGTTATTCGTTGGCAATTGGCTAGAGAACTTTTCTTAGACATTTGATTTATGTCCGATTTCCCGTTATTCCCAGCTTCAGCATTTGATAATCAGTCTTATACTGTGGGAATTGCCTTCATCTCTCAGGGTTTTGGTTGCCTTACCTGTTAAAGTTCGGTAATCCGTACCCTTTGACTCCGAGATTGACCTTCCTTTGGGGTCACATTTTCAAAGTTAAGACAGACTCGACTGGTTTTATGATTGGAATGGATTCCTCTCTACCAGTTGTCTCCATCTGTCTCCCTGCCTACGTTTCGGGTTTTATCCCTGTACTTTCGCAGGAACGTTTCGCACATCCGTATCTGTAATACATAATAGCCAAATTTGATAGTTTCGCTTATCTAGTCCAAACCAAGTGACATCCCAAGCGACATCAGCAAACCACTCTGTCCAAGGTTCTTGAGAAATATACATCTGAACTTCGTCATAGCGACTTTGAAACAACGCCTCACAAAATTTCATCCCTAAATCTTTGGCTTGTTTCGCAGTTCCTTCAAATTCTTCATAAGCACCTCCAAACACTAAAATCTCGGCTAATTCTCCATCCAAGGTAAAGGAACTCGTATCGTCTGTTAAATCTAAGGAGGTTGCTAAGGGGAGTTCAATTTCTAATGCTGATAAACCATCCATCACCGGAGGTAAGGTAACAAATTGTTCAAAAAAATTGATTTCATTGAGTAAATCCCGTGAACCAAACCACTCTAAGACGGGGTGAGGAGAAAGTTGAAACCGAGCAAATTCTGCACCCCCATTCAGATGAGTTTTTCGTAACTGTTTTAAGAGTTCGTCAATGGCCGGATCTTTTAACGGCGCAGATACAACTTCTAATTCCTGCCACATTTCGTCAATTTCTTCTTCCGAAGGACGGTATTGCTCTCGATTGGGAACTAACATTAACCCTGATCTCCAGTTAACAACATTTCTTCTACACTTTACTGGAATCTTTAAAACCCGACAAGATTACCTCCTAAAAATATTATAAAAATTAACACAAAAAATTGATTTTTAATGGTATTGATACTGATAATATTATCATGAAACGACATTGAGAGAATATGCTTAGATTATTGTCCGTAATATCCCGTTTACATCTCCCTAAAACGTTATATTTACTCCTGAGTTTCACCCTATTAACTACATTCCAGCTTCTTAATGTTGTACCAAATCCGGCTTGGGCGGCAACTCCCTATCAGGGAATATTTACATTAACAAAAGCCTGCGATGCTACCCTATCCATTAGTGGCAACTCCCCCACTCCTTTAACAATTGACTCAACCTATTAAGGGTTATGCTTATACGTTGAATTCGGAAGAAACTTTAACCCTTGCTGCAAAAACCTTTAAGAATAACTTTATTAATGACCCTAAACCTACTGCTTGTCTAGTCAAAATAACCGATGATGGAAAAACCTTTACTAACGTTTTTGTTTCTAAAAATGGAGGAATTCGCACATTTTATAGTGATGCTACTCCTGATTATAAAAAAGAGCCTGCTTGTAAGGGTTAGTTGATTTCAAAAAACGGTTTCTAAGCATTTCCTAAATTCTATTATTGATAAATTTGTAGTTTTTGTCTTAATTCATCCAAGGAACTATCAGAGGTTTCTAATGGTTCTGGTTTATCAGGACAAAATTCTAGTTCGATTTCAATAGCAAGTGGAGGTTCTGATAAGTTATTATAGTTAGCGATCGCTTTAAACCTCAATTTTCCACTTTTCCAAGATGTATCACCTAATTTTAAGAGTTGACAATCAATTTCCTCACTAACTGTATTCCAGCTACTTTGATTGATTTTAAAAGAAAACTTATTATCAATATTATATTCTGAATTTAGCTGTGGAAACATGGATTTCAAATAACTATCTCGGCTGTTTTTATAAAAAAGGAATAGCATTTTCTGATTTAAACCATTAAGTAAATGTTCTTTGATTTTTTCTACAATAAATATATTCTTTTCATACATTAACATACAATCATCACTCAGCGTATAAAATGTATTATTCATGTTGTTTTATTCTCCTCTAAATTTAATCTAATATAGCAATTGTAAACCAGAAAAGGGATTTTCTTCAAAGCGAACCGTCACAGGTAAATGAGTCGCCATATCCACAATCATCTATCCACATCGGCAGTGAGAGAAATCTTTGTAATTTTTTAATGCGACTTCTCTGTAGAATGGGGCTGGGAAAATTTTCCGCCAAAGTTTCCAATCGTATCCAACGATTTTTTTTGCAGTAGTATGATGACAATCGATACCATCGGCTTGTCGCCCTTTGATCTCTTAGTGATGTTCGCCCTCGCCGGTGCTGGATCCCTGCTGCTGCGCCCGAAGACCTCCGCCAATCAAGGGCAGTCAACAGCCCCCAGCGCGCCTCTGCCGGCGGCGATGGAGCGTCTTGGCAAGCATTCATTCGAGCGCATCGCGCGGCTCACCTCAGTGGAAGACCCGGAGCGTTTGCAGCAGATCGCGTCCCTGTCGTCGGACGCCGACGCGGTACCCGACACCCATGAGCAGGCGGGCTATCGGGAGCTTGGTTACGCCTTGAGTGCCCTCGGCGTTGGCCTTGCCGGCCGGCTATTGTACCCGCCGCTAGCGGTGCTCAGCGCGCCCTTGTTGGCGATCATCGGTGTTGGTCGAGCGCGGCTCGCCTACCGCTCACTCAGTGAGCGGAGGCAATTAGACCTCAGTGCCATCGACACACTGATATGTATCGCGATCCTCGCCACGGGAAACTTTGTGAGCGGAGCCCTCGGCTACACTATCGTCGCGGCGAGTTCGATCATGCTGAGTCGCATCCAGACCAGTTCTCGCCGCAAGCTCATCGACATCTTCGGTCAGCGCCCGCGCACCGCTTGGGTGCGAGTAGACGGCGTGGTGGTCGAGCGTCCCATCGAGGAGGTAGTGGTGGGCATCGAGGTCGTCGTTGGTGCCGGCGAGGTCATCCCCGTGGACGGCGTGGTGGTTGAGGGCCAAGCGACCGTCGATCAGCAAGCATTGACTGGTGAATCGGAGTATGTGCTGCGCGAGCCAGGTGACACGGTGCTGGCAACCACTATGGTTCGGAGTGGGCGCGTGGTCATCTCCGCCGAGCGCACTGGGTCTGCTACCACCGCTGGACAAATCGGCGAGATGCTGGAACGGACTTCAGCAGATAACCTGGATGCACAACTGCGGAGCGAGCGCCTCGGCAACGCCTCGGTGCTGCCGACACTGGTACTGAGCGGCGTTGCTCTCGGCATCATCGGCCCCTCGGCCTCCCTCGCCAACCTGGTGGCGACCTATGGCTGGTCGCTACGGCTGCTAACGCCACTTAGCCTGTACAGCTTCCTGACTGTCTGCTCACGGCGTGGCATTTTAATCAAGGACGGTCGCGGGCTGGAAGACCTACCGAGGGTTGACACCGTGGTATTCGACAAGACAGGCACTCTGACGCTGGATCGCCTGCAAGTCACGGACATCCATTGCTTCGAGGCAATACCTGCCACCGAAGTGCTGCGCTATGCAGCGATGGCTGAACAGAGGCAGAGCCACCCGATTGCCCGGGCGATCCTAGACGAGGCTGCTGCCAAGGGGATCGCGGCGGAGGTACTCGACGACATCCACTACGAACTCAGCCGAGGCATCGCCGGCACCCTCGACGGTGTTGAGGTGCGGGTCGGCAACGAGCGCTTCATGCACGACAGCGGCATCGAAGTGCCGGCTGCTGTACACGCACAGCAGCAAGCGATTCAGGAGGATGGTGGCGGTCTAGTGATGGTGGCCCTAGGTGGCCGACTCATCGGCGGCATCGAATGGCGCGCCAAGCTGCGGTCCGAAACCCCAGCCTTAGTGGCGAGGCTGCGCCAGCGCGGACTCAAGGTGCTAATCATCTCCGGCGACCGCGAGGCACCGACTCGATCACTTGCACACGAGCTGGGTGTCGACGGCTACCATGCCGAGGTTCTACCCTCTGACAAATCCGGGCTCATCGAGGCGATGCAGGCGGACGGGCGCTCGGTCTGCTTTGTCGGGGACGGCATCAACGATACCCTCGCGCTGCGCGCATCCACCGTGTCGATCTCCCTTTCAGGTGGCACCTCGGCTGCGGTGGACACAGCACAGATCATCTTGATGGACGGAAGCCTGGGACAGCTTGATGGGCTGTTCGAGATCGCAGCCCGCTTCGATGCGAATATGTCTCGTAACTTCGCGACTTCCATCATTCCCAGCGTCATCTGTACCTTTGGTGCCTTTTTCTTGCACATGGGCTTCGTGTCCGCGATCGTCGTCCAGACCACCGGCATCGCTGTCGGTGTATGCAACGCACTCGGTGCGCGCCAGGCACAGATGGATCTCGACCCTGAGCCGAACAACTCCCCCCCAGTGGCATCCCTCTAAGTCAATAAAAGCATCTGTAATGAATAATTCAAGCACCTCCAGATCCGCCGATATCCGGGCGCGCCTCGGGCATCCGGTGATCGATGCCGACGGCCATTGGATTGAGCCGATTCCCTTATTTCTGGACTATCTCCAAGAGGTCGGTGGCACCGACATGCGCGATCGGGTCATCCGTGATGCCAAGCAAAGCGTTTGGTACGACCTGAGCCCGGAAGAACGGCTCGCGCGCCGACTGCCACGACCGTGGTGGTGGGGCGAGACCACCCACACGCTGGATCGCGCCACCAGTATGCTCCCCGATCTGCTGCACCATCGTCTGGACGAATTCGGTATTGACTTCAGCATCGTCTACTCGACCCTCGCCTTTGACTTCGTGGCCCACCCCGATGCCGAGTTGCGCCAGGCGGCTTGCCGGGCACTGAATAATATGAACCGCGATGCCTTCGATCCCTATCGCAAGCGACTTAGACCGGCAGCGGTGCTGCCGATGTTCACACCAGACGAGGCTATCACCGAACTCGACTACGCTGCCGGCGAGCTCGGCTTCAAGGTCGCCATGATCACCAACCACGTGCGACGGCCTATCCGCACGCATCTGGAGGCTGGTGTCGACCCGGCTCGTGCTGACTACTACATCGACAACTTGGTACTGGAGAGCGAGTACGACTACGACCCGCTATGGAGCAAGTTCGTCGAGCACCGCATTGCCGTCACCACCCATGCGGACAGCATCGGCTGGGGTGACCGACGATCGGGCAACTTTACCTACAACCACGTCGGACACTTCGCCGCAGCATCGCACGCATTCACCAAGGGCTTAGTCTTGAGCGGAGTGCTGCACCGCTTCCCGACGCTCAAGTTCGCAATGCTTGAGGGCGGCGTCGGCTGGGCTTGCAACCTGCTCACCGATCTAATCAGTCATTGGGAAAAGCGCAGGCCCGAGGCACTGATGGAGAACACTCTACCGACGAATCTTGATATGGAGCATCTCGCCGAACTCATGCGACGGCATGGGGGCCAGCGCTATGAGGACAAGCTTGACGAGCTGCTCGCCTGCGTCAGCATGGCTGCGCCCTTTATGTCACCGGCTGAGGCGGCCGCCCGTGAGTCCAAAGATGGCTTCGACGACTTCGCAGCCAATCCGATCAAGTCCGCCGAGGCACTGCGCACCCAGTTCGTCGAGCAACTCTATTTCGGCTGCGAGTCCGATGACCTCAGCACTGTGTGGGCTTTCGACAAGCACGGCAACCACCGCCTCAACACCTTGTTCAGCTCGGATTTCAGTCACTTCGACGTGGTGCATATGAACCGAGTCCTCGAGGAAGCCTACGAACTCGTTGAACACGAGATGCTCAACCCGGCGGAATTCAAGGAATTCACCTTCGGCAACATCGCCAAGCTTCACACCGCAATGAACCCGGACTTCTTTGTCGGCACGGTGGTAGAGGACGCGGTGAAGGAGTGGCAGGCATGAGCCTGGAAGCGAAACTCGCGATCCTGGAGCAGATCGCACGCTACTCCCACACCTTCGATGGCTGCGACGTAGATGCCTTCGCGGCGATCTTCAGCAAGGATGGGGTGTTTGAGGTCTATGCTGCGGACGCGGTGGAGCCCGAACTGCGCCTGGTCGGTCGAGCAGGCATCCAGGCTTGGGTGAGCGACTGGTATCAAAATCTGGAACCAGGCCGGCGTTCACGCCACTATCAGACGAACACACTCTTTCACACGCTCACGGATGAGAGTGCTGAAACCTCCACCATGCTCCTGTTAACGGTGCAGTTCGGTGATGAGCCACAGCCGAGGGTCAAGCTGACCGGTGTCTATCACGACCGATGGAAGCGGTCTGACGGCGGCTGGCTGCTGGTTTATCGTGCGCTGTCGCACGACCGCAGTACACCCCTTGAGGACTAATGCCATGTCGAATACTGCCAAACCAACTTGCAACCTAGCGGGAAGCGTCGTCGTGGTCACTGGGGCGAGCAAAGGAATTGGCCGCGCTATTGCCCTTCGTCTCGCCCAGGAGGGGTGCGCCCTGGTTCTCGTCGCCCGCAGCGAACACTTGCTGCAAGCGGTGGCGGCTGAAATCCACGAGCAGGTAGCGAATGCACCGCCCGTGAGCTTGGAAGTGGCTGACCTGAGCGATCCGGCTCACTGTGAGGCGCTGATCCCTAGTATCGAGGAAGCCTGCGGCCGTATCGACGTCCTCATCAACAATGCTGGGATCACAGGTCGCATTTGCCCTCTACACGAGTCCACGGCTGCAGACATCCGCCGAACTATCGACATCAACCTCACCACCCCGACCATCCTCACCGCCCAGGCATTGCGGGGCATGATTACGCGCCAGCACGGCACGATCCTAAACATCAACTCGATTGTGGCGAAAACCAGTTTCCCGAACTGGGGACCCTATTGCGCGAGCAAACATGGCATGCACGCTATCGCTGAGAGCGTTGCAGAGGAGCAGCGAGGCAATGGCATTCGGGTGCTCGGTCTGTATCTCGGTGCCGTCGATACTCCTATCTGGGACGGTGTGGCGGATAGCTCTGGGCGCAGTGCTATGCTGACGCCGGAGCGCGTAGCCGATGCCGCCGCCTTCATGCTGTTGCAGCCGGATGATACCTTCATCCCAGAGCTCGTGCTTCGATCCATGGCATTTGGCTTGTAGCCACCTTGATGCCTCGGCAGACCTCTGTGATCACCTGCTACTTTATCGCCGTGGCAGCCGGCGTTGTTTGGACGTTTTGGCTAGCCCGGATGATCCCCAATTTTATAGTGCCTCTGGGCAGAAATAACTACCCAGTCTTACAAGCCTCTAATTTAGGGAGTTTTTCACAAGCGATAAACAGCTATCAAAAAGATTTGGGAGTAAAGTGTCACCCCGTCAGTTATCCACCATTCAAAAACCATGAAAAATTTCAACTTCAAAATTAATCACTTTTTTTTCACGATTGTAATTATTACAATTTGGCTCATTTATATGAGTTATACTCATCAATGGAATTTATTCATAGAAAATTGGTTCATGTCAATAACGATGATATTTGGATCTTTTATTGCTGGAGCAACAGCCGAAGGAGGCGGAGCAGTTGCTTTCCCTGTTATGACTCTAATTTTTCACATCACACCAGATATTGCACGTAATTTTAGTTTAGCAATTCAAAGCATCGGTATGAGCGCCGCTGCTTACTTAATTGTTACTCAAAGAATTCCTATTAATAAAACTTATTTATTGCTCTGTAGCTTAGGAGGATTTTTAGGATTAATTTTGGGGACTTACTTAATTGCTCCTATCGTTTCTCCTCCTTATACTAAAATGTTTTTTGTTTCTTTATGGCTCAGTTTTGGAGTTATTCTTTTTAGCCAAAACATTAATGAATCACATCAAAAGACAGAATCTCTTCCGCCTCTATCTACAACTGACAAAAATATATTTATATTATTAGGTTTTTTAGGAGGTATGGTTGTTTCTATTGTTGGTACTGGCATCGATATACTAACATTTGCTTTTGTAACAGTCAAATATCGATTATCTGAAAAAATTGCTACTCCAACAAGTGTCTGTCTGATGGCAGGAAATTCTCTCGTTGGCTTTTTACTTCATGCTTTTTTGATTGGTGATTTTGGACTTCAAGAGTTTCACTACTGGTTAGTTTGTATTCCTGTTGTCGTCTTTGGTGCTCCTTTAGGAGCTTATTTCATTAACCAGAAAAGTCGGATTTTTATAGCAAATTTTCTCTTTTTCGTGTTAATTGCACAATTTATTGGTGCTTTAATAGTTATCCAACCAAGAGGTTTGTTAGCTTGGTTTACTTTAGGCACTTTTGTAACTGGGTTAATTCTATTTTTTAGTTTGAATCACATTGGCAGAACATCTAAAAAATCACAAGTGTTTAATTTAAAAAACCTTAAAAAGTGACAAGCAAGCTTTCAGCTTGATTTTGAAATCTTTTCGCCCCATTGAGAAGATTTTTATTAAGAATTAATCAACTGAACTAATTGCCCCTGCATAATACTTGCTAACCTTCTCGATAATATGACTGGGTTTCAAAAATACCAGTAAATCTGAGTAATATCTATAGAAATTGATCGCTTCTTCCCTAGTTCCAAAACCTGTTCAAGTTGTGGTCATATCGTGGATACCCTACCTCTGAATATCAGAGAATGGGATTGTCCAAACTGTCATACTCACCATGACCGTGACGCTAATGCCGCACTAAACATCAGAATTGAAGGTATAAGAATTAAAAATCAAGACGGAGGGAACCCCGTAGGAGTGCTGATGGAGCCTGTGTAAGACCCGCTCATTCTCGAATGGGAAGGCATCGGGCTGAGAAATCAGAAGCCAACACTTACTCGTAGAGAAGTGTTGGTAGTTCACGGATATTTAATTGATAAGTACCAGACGGTAAAATAATCGTTTTTATCTTTTCTGTACACTCCGCACTCCGCACTCTGCACTCCGCACTCCGCACTCTGCACTCCGCACTCTTGTCTTGACGGTCAAGTTCCGACGATAAAAATGTCCCGTAACGCTTTAAACTGAAGGGTGACATTTTATTGTGTTTAAGGTTAATTGCATTAGCGGTGAGAAAAGTCATTATTGCGGGTAACTGGAAGATGTTTAAAACCCAAACAGAAGCTCAAGAGTTTCTGCAAGGGTTTACCAGTCATTTAGATGAAACCTCGGAAGACCGGGAAGTGGTACTTTGTGTACCATTTACCACCTTGGGGATTATGTCCAAAAGTTTACATGGGAGTCGCATTCTCCTCGGCGCTCAAAACATACATTGGGAAGATTCTGGAGCTTACACGGGGGAAATTTCTGGCCCGATGTTACTAGAATTTGGTATCCGCTATGTTGTTGTGGGTCACAGTGAACGACGTCAATATTTTGGCGAAACTGATGAAACGGTAAATTGGCGACTCAGAGCGGCTCAACGTCATGGGTTAACACCAATTTTATGTGTAGGAGAAACGAAACAACAACGAGATGCTGGGGAAACAGAACGTCTGATTTTCTCTCAGTTGGAAAAGGATTTAATCGGTGTTGATCAAAACAATTTAGTGATTGCTTATGAACCGATTTGGGCAATAGGAACCGGGGATACTTGTGAAACCACAGAAGCTAATCGTGTGATTGGTTTAATTCGCAGTAAATTAATCAACCCTAATGTAACCATTCAATATGGTGGCTCTGTCAAACCAGATAATATTGATGAGATTATGGCACAGCCAGAAATTGATGGGGCATTAGTGGGAGGGGCAAGTTTACAACCTGAAAGTTTTGCCCGAATTGTTAATTATCAGTAATCAGTTATCAGTTATCAGTTATCAGTTAAAGCGTTTACCGATTAAATTTATATTTTTCCCCTCTGTTCCCTGTTCCCTGTTCCCTGTTCCCTCTTATCAAAATTATGACGGCTGTTCTTAACCCTTTAACAATTAAAAAAACTTGTTTTCAATGGGGAAAACGAACTTATATTATGGGGGTTTTGAATATTACCCCGGATAGTTTTAGTGATGGCGGAGATTTTAATAGTTTAGAACGAGCTTTCAACCAAGCTCAAAAAATGGTGGAAGCCGGAGCGGATATCATTGATATTGGTGGACAATCTACTCGACCGGGTGCGGAAACTGTTAGTTTAAAGGAAGAATTAAACCGTGTAATTCCTCTAATTCAGGAGCTTAGAAATAGTTCAGATGAACTGTTAGCTAATATCCCCATTTCTGTTGATACAACTTCCTCCCAAGTTGCTCAAGCAGCCGTTCAAGCGGGAGGAGATATAATTAATGATATTTCGGCTGCAACGTTTGATCCGAAGATGTTGTCGGTGGTGGCTCAATTAAAGGTTCCTATTATTTTAATGCACCTTCGAGGCACACCGAAAACCATGCAAACTTTAACGGATTATCACGATTTAATGGGAGAATTAAGACAATTTTTAGAAGAACGAATTCAATCTGCTATTGATCACGGAATTCCTAGAGATTATATTATCATTGATCCCGGTATTGGTTTTGCTAAAACCGTTGTCCAAAATTTAAAAATATTGAGAGATTTAACCGAGTTGCGATCGCTCGATTGTCCTATTTTAGTCGGAACGTCTCGCAAAAGTTTTATTGGTCATCTTTTAAACCAACCTGACCCGAAACAACGGGTTTGGGGAACAGCGACAACCTGTGTAGCAGCCATTGGGAATTCTGCGGATATATTACGAGTTCATGACGTTCAAGAAATGGTAGATGTCAGTCGAGTTGCTGATGCCATTTATCGGGTGAGTCTTGAAAAAGATTAGGAAGGATTATGACGGCAAAAGTAGCTATCTCGGTTAAAATTAAGGTAGATCTGATTTATCAATAAGCCGTATTTAACGTTTAAACTCCATATTTCTATGTCTACTCCTGAAAAACTCTACGAAGGTAAAGCAAAAATCATCTATGCAACGGATGACCCGGAAATCTTACTCGCCTACTTCAAAGATGATGCCACGGCTTTTAATGCCCAAAAACGCGGGACAATTCTAGGCAAAGGGGAAATTAACACTGCTATTTCTAGCCATTTGTTTCAACAGTTAGAAGCTCAAGGCGTTCCCACCCATTATATTGATTGTCCTGCACCTAATGAAATGCGGGTGAAACGGGTAAAAATTGTTCCCGTAGAAGTCATTGTGCGGAATATTGCGGCGGGAAGTTTATGTAAACAAACTGGAATTGCTGTTGGGACACTGATTGAACCGCCCATAGTAGAATTTTGCTATAAAAATGATGAATTAGGTGATCCATTATTAACTCGTGAACGTCTGTTATTAATGAAGTTAGCAACGCCAAAGCAATTAGAACAAATCACCCAGTTATCCTTACTCATTAATCAACTTCTCTCCGACTTTTTTAATGAATGTGGGATTACGTTAGTTGATTTTAAATTAGAATTTGGGATGACCTCGGATGGTCAACTGGTACTAGCGGATGAAATTAGCCCTGATACCTGTCGATTATGGGATCAATCGGAAACAGACCCCGACCGTCGAGTCTTGGATAAAGACCGTTTTCGTCGAGATTTAGGAAATGTTGAATCTGCCTATCAACAAGTTCTTAAACGGGTTTTAGAACACACACCCAACTGATCTTAAAAGGGAGAAACCGAAGTCTCACCTCGAAAGGCTAACTGTTGACCCTGGGCTCCTTTTTCGGTCAACAGTTAACACTTAACAATCAACTCCCCTCTTCTTCAGGAATTGCTGATGGGGTTTAATCCTTATTTTTAGTGGCGACAATGCGAATCCGCTTATAGTCCGCAATCCAAGAGCCATTCTTGAATAATTTGGGGCGCAAGCGAGTTTCGATATCAGTCATAATATTGAGTTGTTTAGAAAGGGGAACCCCCTCAAAGAAATTTCCGGCAAACATCTTCAGCCAATTTCTTAACCCTTTGTCTCCATCATTTAATGCAGTTGGACGTTCCATTAATGTTGCTGACTTGAGTTGGAAGCCTTGTGATTCTAAAAGCATTCCATATTCAGCAATACTCGGAAAATACCAAGGATTTAAGGTTTTGTTTTGAGGATATCCAGCCGCATCTAAGGCTGCATAAATTGCGGCAATAATGGTATCAATATTTCCCTTGCCTCCAAATTCTGCAACAAAACGCCCTCCGGGTTTTAAGACACGCCAAACCCCATCCACAACTTTTTCAGGTTGTTGAATCCAATGTAAAACAGCATTGGAGAAAACTGCATCAAACTGTTCAGTCCAGGTTAAGTTAGCTCCATCTGCCACTAAAAAATTTAGGCCTGGGTAACTTTGACTAGCGCGTTTAATCATGGTTGAAGCCTTGTCAATTCCGATCACTTCAGCCCCAGTGTTTGTAATTTTATAGCTCAGATGACCTGTGCCACAACCGAGATCAAGAATCTGCTCTCCTATACGGGGATCAAGCAATTCCAATAGATCTACGGCTAAGTTAGAGACAAAGCTATGATGACTGTCGTAGAGTTTTGCATCCCAATGAGGCACAGGAGCCATAGGAGCATAGTTTACGGTCTTAGTGTTCATTAGGCAGTCAGGCAGAATTTGTTTGTCACTTTTTAGTATGCAACATTCTGTTCATGATTTGCTAAAAATTAAGGAAAGTTTAGACTTATTTCAAGGGGGAGAATTTATACTGAAGTCCAAAGGTAGATTCTACCGATAAAAGCGTCTTTTGACCCCCTTGGGATTGGGAAATAGGAATCTTTTTATACCGTCTGTGAACCCTGATTTCATCTAGTTGAAGATAGAGATTTACTCAACCCCTTATTTTACTTTTATAAAAGGCTTTAACAGTCTCAGGAAAGGGTTATTACCGAGGGGATAGTTTTTTTAGGGTTAATTAGAATTGACAAAAAAAACTCAATATGATAGAGGTTGCCGTTGACAAATTTGGGTTCAACAAATCTGTCCTAAACACATTTTAACTTTACATAGGGGAAACCCTATTAAGCCCTAAGAAGGATGCAATTTTAAAAGGAAATAGTTTGTAGAAGGAATAGGACAAACTGTCATACTGAGATCAACCTAGGATTAACTCTTGCGTACTGAATGTGAGGATTTTGGGGTTCTCGTGTAATGGGGCTGATAATATTCAGGCTATAATCTAACTCCATCAAGGTTTTCAGAATTTATTATTCCGACACTTGTACCAGCAGTTACTTTTGATCCTCAGTACCCAGGACAGCTAAATTTATGTTTTTATGGAAATCCCCTCTTATTTCTAAAAGAGTTTCTAGTCCAGTTTTTCTGATCCGTTTTCTTGCCGTTTTCACACTGATCTTAGCAGTGACCTTGTACTCAGGGACGCTCACATCCTCTGCTATCACTAACAACGCCTATTCTCAGGAATTGATCGCCCAGTCTCCAACACCAACTTCCGATCAACCGTCTCCAAGGGCACCAGATGAAATTCCCACCTCAGATACAGCTTTATTGTTTCAAAATAACCGTTATGCAGTGAGAGTATTTCGACTAGGGAACAAAGCTTATGTCAATATCTATGACAAGGAAAACAAAACCCTAACCCTTAAAAAAATACCTGTTTCCATTACTCTAGCTAAAAACCCTACAAAAGATCCGATTAAATACGTTGCTGTGATCGGTAATCAACAATATATCGTGCTGATTAGTCCCTTGGGTTCTTCAGAGTTAACGATTGTCAAGGGGGGAACAGTTGTCTATCGCCAAGGAAGTAATCAGGTTGAAGTTGCTCAAAAAGTCCCCGGTGTCTCTGACCAAACTGTATCTGTCAATCCCACCGTTGCCTTGATCAAAACAATATTTATTAATTATGCCAAATTAACCCTCTTTATTCTGATGTTTTCGATGGCAATTCATTGGAAAATTGAGGATGTCGTCTGGCTCTGGAAGCAACCATCTCTCCTGTTGCGATCGCTATTCTCGGTGTTAATTGCAGTGCCCTTATTGGGCGTTTTAACCGCATTCATTCCAGGTTTAACAGTAGCACAACGGATTGGTATTGGTGCAATGATGGCTTGTCCGGGCGCTCCCATGATTCCCTTTAAAAGTCTCAAAGCTGGGGGAGAGCCTAAGTTTATTGCTAGTTTACAGTTTACGGTCTGTGTTCTAGCCATTGTTAGTATTCCCTTAACGGCTTTAATTCTGAGTCAGTTCTATCCCAATCAAGCTTGGTTATCCCCACAAGACATTGCTAAACAAGTGTTGTTTGCTCAGGTGTTACCGATGGGAATCGGCGTTTTACTAGCTGAATATATACCCCAGTTAGCAGAAGATTGGGTAGAACCCGTCAACAAAATTGCCAAATTGATGCTTTTACTAGCTCTGATCATTCTACTGGCTATCAGTCTGGACAAAATTCTGAGTGCTGGATTGATAGCTTACTTGGCGATTGGTTTGCTCTCGATTGCTTCGCTGGTGTGTGGTCATGTTTTGGGTGGCCCCAAACCGGAAACGAGAACGGTTCTAGCTTATGCAACCGCAACTCGTAATGCGGGTTTAGCGGTTCTACTGGTTAGCTTGAATTTCCCCAATTTAGATTTTATCAAAAGTGGCATTATCGATACGCTGATTACCTATGCCTTAATTGCTGCGATTGTTTCTATTCCTTATACAGCTTGGCGTAAACGAACACTGGTTAAGAATTAGAGACGATAAAATTAAGCTTCAGTTAAGCAACATTTAATATTTTGTCCTAGCTCCAGAATGTTCTACCCTAGAACATTGGATCTGTATATTTCCAGGAGAAGTGATTATGTCGGGTAGTGAACTAAAAGCTGATTTTTGGGTAAGCGAGTATATCACACCTTGGGATATTTATGTACATGGAATTACCCAAGTATTAGCGTATAAAAAAACCCAGTATCAAGATATGTACGTTGTGGAAACGGGTGCCTATGGAAAAGCCTTAGTTCTTGATGGTAAATGGCAATCTTGTACGGGAGATGAATTTCTCTATCACGAACCCTTAGTTCATGTCGCTTCGGTTTATCACGGTTCTCCCAAAAAAGTGGCGGTTTTGGGGGGGGGAGAAGGAGCAACAATTCGAGAGGTTTTACGTTGGAAAACCATTGAATGTGTAGCTATGATTGACCTGGATGGAGATGTGGTGGAAGCCTGTAAACAACATCTGCCAGAAATGCACCAAAATGCTTTTGATGATCCTCGCACGCAACTGATTATCGGGGATGCGATTGACTTTTTAGAGCAGACTCAGCAAAAATGGGATATTGTGATTTCGGATTTATCCGATCCCATTGAAGAGGGGCCATCCTTCAAATTATTTACTAAAGAATATTTTGAAAAAATTCAGCAAATTTTAACTCCCGATGGTTATGGGGTGATTCAAGCTGGCCCGGTTTCCCCCAATGAAATGAAACTGCACGTTCGTTTGGTGAATACTCTGAAAACGGTATTTCCCCAGGTTCACTCTTATACCAGTTATATTTCCACCTACGGAAGTCCCTGGAGTTTCATTATCGTTTCTAACCAACCGATGAATACTCGTCCTGACCCCGACAGCGTGGATCAACTGTTGCAAGACCAAACCATCGGGGGATTACGGATGTTTGATGGAACAACAATGTTAGGAATGTTACAAGTACCCAAACATTTACGGGATGCGATCGCCTCTGAAACAGAGATTTATACTTTAGCTGAACCTCCGAAATTCTTTGGTAAAGGAGCCAATGCTTAATCCATGATAGAAGGAAACAGGAGGACGCTTCTCGTTGTCCACCTGTCTCCTGATTCTGTTGATTAACTTTAACCAAAATCTAGTACAATACACCCTGAACCCTCGACAATTGTTCTCAGTGAGCTTAAAACCAGGGGGCATCTGTTGCATAAAATATTTAAGTTAAATTCTAGTGAACACCCTGAGAAAGTGTTTTTTGGACTGGAAAAATTAGGCAAAATCCGATTCATAAACCCTTCTTGGTGATTGAGGAGTCAAACCTGAATGACAAAATCTAAATTCTTGCGTCCCCACACACTTCTTTTATTAGCGGGATTAATGGGTATGAGTTTGGTCGGACTGGGATGGAAACAACAGTTCGCCAAAGCTCAACCGACTGAAGTAGCAACGGGTTTAAACTGGTCAGGAGCATCGTTTCCCGTTGAAAACTTTCAAGACTATACCTCTCCTTTTGGCTATCGGGGAGAAGGGTTTCACTATGGTTTAGATTTGGCAGCCCCTCAAGGCAGTTATATTCGGAACTGGTGGCAAGGGACGGTGGTAGAAGTGTGGCAAGATGGCCGTTGTGGTACCGGGATTGCCATTCAGTCTGGCCAATGGGAACATATTTATTGTCACGTTCAAGGGACTGTGGAAAAAACCAGTCAAGGCACTTATTTTATTGACCGAGAAGGGGGTATTCAACTTTGGGAAGGTCAGCAAGTTCCTTCGGGGACGAGAATTGCCAGAGTGGGGATGACCGGACGGACAACAGGCCCTCACCTCCATTGGGGTTTAAAACATAGTGGCCGTTGGGTTGATCCCGGTCGGGTGTTACGCTCGATGTACAATCAACAAATTCAACAAGCCAGAGGCAGTTAAGGAGACGATTTCAGGGACTTAGTGAAGTTTTGTAAAAAAATCCCGTGATGTTTGATACAATAAAATTGTGAGATTTGAAAATTTATACCCGCAGGCAGATTAAGAAAACGGCGTTTAGGTTATTCAAATCGCAACAACAACGGTATTTTTGACACTCCCCCGCCAAGCTATGTACTGGGCAGGGGATTCTTTTTTCAGCGAATCAACTTGCTCTGACAAGACGGATTTTAGCAAATTTTGGGGTTAGGTTGAAGGATCGCAACTTTATCTAACCCTAATATTGTACCCTAAAAATAGCGAGATTTTTGTAAGTTAACAACATTTAATGCAATATGTTGAACGCGACGGAGAAGTCCGGGGGGGTCAGATTTTTGGGGATAGGGTTGGCGTAGATTCCATGAATTTAATTGAAGGCTACAGTTTGAATTCTACCCCTAATTTTTTGAGCGAATAAAACGATTTTTTGAATAATATATCTTAAACTTTGAGGAAATTGAACCGCCCAAATATTAATGATTAAACAAGTTGTTCCTAAGAGTAATAAAACATAGGTCGGAATCATCACAACACCAATCATAAACCAGGTAAAAACGTGCAGTACCATTAATCCTGAATATAAACTAGCAAACCCAGAAATTAACAAAATTTGAGATTGAGGACGATTTAAACCGATAAAAATTAGGGTTTGTAAGGTAGCCAGTAAATTAAACGGCACTAAAAAAGCACAAATTCCTAAACAGTTATTTCGAGAGAACTCAGCAATTGTTGTGAAATCTATCATGATCAAAACTCTTCTTTTTTTGCTTTTTGAGATGGGGAATTTAATAATTTTTCTGTTTTGGGCTTCTCCACTATAGCGTTTTTATTGAATTTGTGAAATATTCTGTTCCTTTGGATTTTACAGAACCGTCACAATCTCTATCCAATGATTGGTAAATTGAGTTTTTGGAGATTAATTTCTGTCCTCCTTAATGTCTATGGTTGACTATTTCTTGTTTTTTAAAGCAGTTGTCCAAAAATTGGTAAACATCATTAAGAAACTACCAATAATAATCACTAAAGCAAGTCCAACGGGGATCGCTGTTTCTAAATCTATACTTTCCATTGTCATTGGCTAAATTTATTCAAGAGATACCTTAACACAGATGTTTATTCTTGGGGAAGGTGAAGCTTGTTATTCTCATTTTGGCTATGTACCCGCTTTAGTTCCCCTTTTCAAAGACCTTGAGCAACTTTGGCTTTCTTCTGTTACCATTAAATTTGTTACATATCTTAATCTATAACACCAGTTCCTTAACAAAATTATACGGAGAAGGCAATGACAGAACCACAAAAAGGACAATGGGATGGGGGTCGGTTTCTGAAAACCCTGGCTTATTTTAAGGTTATTCCCTTTATTGGTAATATTAACTGGATACAAAATTTATTAGGGGGTGGGGCAAAAAAACGGCAAGAAAAACCCAATATTATATTAGTCGTGGGTGCGACGGGGGGAGTGGGAAAACGAGTGGTTCAACGGTTACAACAACAAGGCATTAAAGTGCGTTGTTTGGTTCGGGATGCCAAAAGAGCAAGGACAATCTTAGGAAATTCGGTAGAATTAATGGAAGCAGATTTAACCCTTCCTGAAACCTTAACCCCGGATGTCTTTCAAGATATTAACGCGATTATTTGTTGTAGCGGTACAAAAGTCCAACCCGTTGAAGGAGATACACCGAACCGAGAAAAATATTATCAGGGAATTAAGTTTTATATGCCGGAAGTAGTTGATATACCGGAGTTAGTGGAATATAAAGGCATTCAAAATTTAATTAATGCTGCATTTCCCAGCCTTAAAAAAACAGGAGATAAAATTTTATTTGATTTTACCCACCCCACTGAAGACGTTAAGGAAATTTGGGGAGCATTAGATGATATTGTTATGGGGGGTATTAGTGAAAGTTCGTTAAAGTTAACACCAGATGGCGCATTATTTACGGGATATGTTTCAACGGCGAATTCTGGGGGGTTTGTTTCCGTGCGAACTCGCAATTTTGAACCTTCTTTAAATTTATCTGATTATCAAGGAATTGAATTACGGGTTAAAGGCGATGGAAAACGCTATAAATTTATTATTCGCTGTAATGAAGGTTGGGATAGTGTGGGATATTGTTATTCTTTTGATACCGTGTACAATATTCCTATTACCATTCGGATTCCCTTTGAGAAATTAATTCCGGTGTTTCGTGCTAAAACCTTAAATGAAGGAAAACCTTTTAATGCCAGTCAGGTATTTTCCTTACAATTAATGTTGAGTAAGTTTGAATATGATGGCGCATTAAATCCTAAATTTGAACCCGGACTCTTTCAATTAGAAATTGAATCGATTAAAGCCTACGGTGGAACCATTTTACCTCGATTTGTTCAGGTGAGTTCTGCGGGGGTAACTCGTCCAGGAAAACCCGGATTAAATTTAGAAGAAGAACCTCCGGCGGTGCGTTTAAATGAACAATTAGGGGGGATTTTAACCTGGAAATTACGAGGAGAAGAGGTGATTCGTTCGAGTGGTATTCCCTATACAATTATTCGTCCCTGTGCATTAACTGAACAACCGGGAGGTTCTGTGTTAAAATTTGCCCAAGGAGATACAATTAAAGGACAAGTCAGTCGAGAGGATATTGCTGAATTATGTATTCAAGCGTTAACTCAACCAAAAGCTTGTAATACGACTTTTGAAGTTAAAGCAGAACCAGATAGTCCAGCCTCAAAAAATTGGGATGAGTTATTTTCTCAACTCAAATCTGATTAATAGGGAATTACGAATTACGAATTACGAATTACGAATTACGAATTACGAATTACGAATTAGAATGGGGAATAGGGATTGCTATCTATTATTTCCCTAGTTTAAAATCAAAAATACCCCGATATCTTTGTAGGGGCGACGCGCGCGTCGCCCCTACAGTAGATGTCATTTTAGGTCGGTTGTACAACGGACATAAAACAGCCAGAAGTATTATCTGGTGTTCCCTGTTCGTAATTCGTAATTTCCTCTTCCCTACTCTATGTTAAAGTTTAAATCCGTTTTAACGCCGTATTTATTTCTATTTCCCGCTTTATTAATGCTGACTTTAACTGTATTTTGGCCAGCGTTACAAGCGTTTTATTTAAGTTTGTTTAGTTATGACTTACTCACACCGCCAGAATGGGTTGGTTTCAAGAATTTTCAACAGTTATGGACAGATGAGGTCTTTTGGGAAACCTTAAAGAATACCTTGCTTTATTTAATTATTGTTGTTCCGATTTTAGTTTTTGCACCTTTAGCTTTAGCGATTTTAGTGAATCAAAAATTACGCGGAATTAATGGCTTTAGAACCGCCTATTATGTTCCCGTCGTGATTTCAATGGTGGTGGCGGGTATTGCGTGGAAATGGTTATATGCAGAAAATGGGTTTTTAAATCAACTTTTAAATGCGATTTCTTTTCCGCCTATTCCTTGGTTAACCAGTCCCCATGTCGCCTTATTTAGTGTGATGGCGGTGACGATTTGGAAAGGATTAGGGTATTATATGGTGATTTATTTAGCAGGATTACAAGGAATTCCCTTAGAATTGTATGAAGCCGCAACGATTGACGGTTCTGATGGGTTAAAAAAACATTGGGATATTACCTTACCTTTAATGAAACCTTACATGGTTTTAGTGGGGGTCATTTCAGCAATATCCTCAACGAAAGTGTTTGAAGAAGTGTATATTATGACCCAAGGAGGGCCAAGAAATAGTTCTAAAACGATTGTTTATTATTTGTATGAACAAGGCTTCCAACAATTAGAATTTGGTTATGCTTGTACCATTGGATTAATTTTATTTTTAATCGTTCTGGGATTATCGATTTTACGATTAGGGATTGAACGGTTTAGCGAGACTGTTAACAGCAATAGTCCGTTGCTGTAACAGACCCGGTACTCGGTACCCGACAGCCAACACCCGACACCGATTTTAAAGCTTGATGGAACAGTGACAGGGTTCTTGCTGTAATAATTGTTCTCCAGCTTGTTTTAAAGCTATTAATACAGGTTGCAGTTGTCGGCCTTTATCGGTTAAGGAATATTCAACATGAGGGGGTATTTCTGCATAGACCTTTCTTTCAATAATACCATATTTTTCTAATTCTCGCAGGCGAATTGTCAAGGTTTTCGTACTTATTCCGGGTAAAGCGTCTAACAATTCATGGGTACGACAATTCCTGATTAGTAACTCCCGCAAAATTGAGACTGACCATTTGCTGCTGATGATTTGCACAATATATTGAATCGGGCAAGTGTTTTGATTCTGGGAGCTTGCAGAACCAAAGTCTGGTTTTTCGAGACAAGGGGTAACATTCATTTGCAACATTTGTTAACATTAATCCCAAGAGCCTTAAGGATTCAATCTTTTTTAAGAATAGCCTATAATTCCCAAATGGCAACTATCTTTTACTTTTGGTAACTATGTGAATGAAGGGAACCTATATTGAAATCACGATAGAAAGTAGTACGCTTTGAGATAGAGGGAAAACAAACCCTCAGTTGAGGCCGAAAGTTCACACCTAGAGAGAAAAAAACGGAAAAAAATCTTAAGAACTGCCAAGTTCACCGATTCAAGATTCAGAAGTTCTAAACATTCATATTGAGTATCGAGTGATTTAGAACCAGTTAACTCAGAATGTACGGGTAAGGATAAATACATTCTGACCTAAGTTTGAACTTAAATAAACAATAAAGATTGACTGAATTCTAACAAAACAGTCATTCCAATTGGAGGAATTTAAAAATGGTTGACGCTTATGCAACGACGGGAACAGTAAATTCAGAAGCCAAAGAAAAAGCTTTTGTACTTTGGTTTGATGAAGTTGGAATTTCTGATATTCCGTTAGTCGGTGGGAAAAACGCATCTTTGGGCGAAATGATTCAAGAACTCACCCGCCAAGGTGTAAATGTTCCCAATGGATTTGCGACTACTGCTTATGCTTATCGTTATTTTATTGAGTCTGCGGGTTTAGAGAAAAAACTACGAGAACTATTTGCAGACCTCGACGTTGAGGATATGCCGAATTTGCGGCAACGCGGCAAACAAGCTCGTTCATTAATCCTTGACACTCCGTTTCCAGCCGACTTAGAAGAAGCGATTACCAGCGCTTATAAAAAACTTTGTGAACGCTACAGTACAGATGGGGATTTTTGCAACCAATTTGGCGAAGAATATAAGGAAGAATGCAAACGTTATGCCAATGATGTAGACGTTGCTGTTCGTTCCTCCGCCACCGCCGAAGACTTACCCGATGCTAGTTTTGCGGGACAACAAGAAACTTATTTAAACGTTTATGGCGAAGAAGGCGTATTAGAATCCTGCCATAAATGCTTTGCTTCGATTTTCACCGACCGGGCAATTTCCTATCGGACGATTAAAGGCTTTGATCATTTTAACGTAGCTCTCTCCGTTGGTGTCCAAAAAATGGTGCGGTCTGACCTCGCCAGTTCTGGGGTGATGTTCTCCATTGACACTGAAACCGGATTCAAAAATGCCGCGTTAGTAACAGCCGCCTATGGGTTAGGAGAAAACGTTGTACAAGGTGCGGTGAACCCGGATGAATATTTCGTGTTCAAACCGACTTTATTACAAGGCTTCCGTCCAATTTTAGAAAAACGCTTAGGAACTAAAGAACTGAAGATGGTCTATGACATCGGCGGTTCTAAACTGACGAAAAACGTTTCTGTTCCTCAATCTGAGCGGGAAAAATATTGTATTAACGACGATGAAATTCTGCAACTAGCGAAGTGGGCTTGTATTATTGAAAACCACTATTCGCAAGTTCGGGGTACTTACACTCCGATGGATATTGAATGGGCAAAAGATGGTATTACCGGACAATTATTCATCGTCCAAGCTCGTCCTGAAACCGTACAATCGCAAAAATCCGGTTCCGTTCTGAAAAACTTCAAACTCAAAGGAACCAGCAACGTGCTGTCACGGGGTCGCGCCGTGGGTGAAATGATTGGTCAAGGGAAAGCGCGAGTGATTCTGGATGTTCATAAAATTGATGAATTCCAAGCGGGTGAAGTGTTAGTCACCAATAAGACTGACCCCGACTGGGAACCGATTATGAAGAAATCCAGCGCTATCGTTACCAACGCAGGCGGACGGACGTGCCACGCCGCTATTATCGCCCGTGAAATGGGAATTCCAGCCATTGTCGGTTGCGGCGATGCCACCTCGGTGATTAAAAACGGACAAGAAATTACCGTTTCCTGTTCCGAAGGAGAAGAAGGTCGGGTTTATGAAGGCTTAGTTCCCTTTGAAGTTCAAGAAACCGTTCTCGATAATCTGCCGAAAACGCGGACGAAAATTTTAATGAACGTCGGGAACCCGGAAGAAGCCTTTGGGTTATCCGGTATTCCTTGTGATGGTGTGGGGTTAGCGCGGCTTGAGTTTATTATTGCCAACCATATTAAAGCCCACCCGTTAGCGTTGTTGAAATTTGACCAACTCGAAGACGAATTAGTCAAACGGGAAATTGCTGACCTGACCAAACTTTATCCCAATAAACCCGACTTCTTTGTAGATAAACTGGCTCATGGTATCGGCATGATTGCGGCGGCGTTCTATCCCAATCCTGTGATTGTACGGATGTCCGACTTCAAGAGCAACGAATATGCGAACTTGTTAGGCGGTCGTCAGTTTGAACCGAAAGAAGAAAACCCGATGATTGGTTGGCGGGGTGCGTCTCGTTACTATGACCCCAACTACCGCGAAGCTTATGGGTTAGAATGTGTCGCCCTGAAACGGGTTCGGGACGAAATGGGCTTAACCAACGTGGTGCCGATGATTCCCTTCTGCCGCACTCCCGATGAAGGTCGCAAAGTGTTAGCGGAAATGGAAAAACACGGTCTGAAACGGGGTGAAAATGGGCTGCAAGTCTATGTGATGTGTGAACTGCCCAGTAACGTGATTTTCGCCGATGAATTCGCCCAAGTGTTTGACGGGTTCTCCATTGGGTCTAATGACTTAACCCAATTAACGTTAGGGTTAGACCGTGACTCCGCTTTGGTTGCCCATATCTTCGATGAACGCAACGAAGCAGTCCGGCGGATGGTGACCATTGCCATTAAAGCGGCTAAAAAATATGGTCGCAAGATTGGGATTTGTGGTCAAGCACCGAGCGATTATCCAGAGTTTGCACGCTTCTTAGTTGAACTGGGAATTGACTCGATGAGTTTGAACCCTGACTCTGTGATTAAAACGATTCTGGACATTGGCAAGATGGAAGAATCTGGCACATTGTTAGATGAAGTCATGGACGTTGCCAAAGCCAAATAAATCCTCGTAGAGACGTGCCACGGCGCGTCTCTCTACAGGGATAGTTTGCTGAATTTTAAGGATTAAAATAATGAGGGTATGGCGATGCTGTACCCTTTTTTAATGAGCTTAATATTATATGATTATTTCAATATTGGTATTGTTGCCTGAGTTGGCGTTGTATAAGTTGATAAGACAAAAGTTGATAGGCTTCTTCTAAGTTTTTCTTCACTAAAGCCGAATTTGGGTCAAGGTTCAATGATTTTTGATACTCGGCAATTGCTTCTTCAAGTCTTCCTTGACTAGCCAGTGCAACACCAAGATTATTGTAAGCAAGAGCTAACTTAGGATCAAGTTCGATAGCTTTTTGATATTGTTCAATAGCTTCTGAAAATTTTCCTTGACCAGCCAGTGCAGCACCAAGATTATTGTAAGCCATTGCTAATTTAGGATCAAGCTCAATAGCTTTTTGACATTGTTCGATAGCTTCTGAAAATTTGCCTTGACCAGCCAGTGCAAAACCTATATTATTATAAGCCATTGCTAATTTAGGATCAAGCTCAATAGCTTTCTGGCATTTTTCGATAGCTTCTTCTGATTTTCCTTGAGTAGCAAGTGCGTGACATAGATTATTGTAAGCCTCAACTAATTGAGGGTCAAGCTCAATAGCTTTCTGGTATTGTTCGGTAGCTTCTGGAAATTTTCCTTGACTAGCAAGTGCAAAACCAAGATTATTGTAAGCCATTGCTAATTTAGGATCAAGCTCAATAGCTTTCTGGCATTTCTCAATCGCTTCTTCTAATTTTCTTTGACTAGCTAATGCAAGACATAGATTATTATAAGCAATGGCAAATTTAGGATTCTGTTCAATAGCTTCGTTATATTTTTCGATAGCTTCTTCTAATTTTCCCTGCTGATAAAGTTCAAATCCCTCATTATTTCTAACCTTACTCTGAAAAAACGCAATTAACAAAAAGATGCACAAGGAAGAGGCACAGGCTACTAAGGAAACAGCGAATATTACAGAAAATAGTTTTAACTGTTTCATATTACACCTTACTTTTAGGATATATATAATTATAGTATAGCCTGATTGTTTAAGTATATTTTATAACAAAAGTTATCATACTAAAGTTAGCGGGATGGTCTGCTGAATTTTAAGGGTTAAAATAATGAGGGTATGGTGTTGTCATACCCTTTATTTATGGGCATAATCTTGCCAGTGAATCTATTAGATTTTTATGGAAACAAGGAAAATTTTGATTGCGACTAAAACCTATCTTTCAATTAGTGACTGGGAAATTTCTCAACTTTATCGAAAATGTAGAGATCAATCAAAAAAATATCTTTTGGAAGAACGAGAAGCAGAAGCACTAGAAAAAGTCCGAGAAAAGTTAGAGGTTGACTTTTTAAACAAAAAAGATTTATACTTTATTGTTGGCAATTTAAAAGATCATCGACAAACTTTTATGATTATAGGTTTATTTTATCCGCCTATCCCTAAAAATAATAAGCGATCTGAATCTAGCTATCAGCAATTAACGTTGTTTGATTCCTAATAAAAATATGAAAACAAAACTTTCCAACTTGAAAAAAAGGCTGATCTTAACCTTTGGATATGGTAATCGAAAAAATTATGATATATTTTTAGAATATCTGAAAAAATATCAGGTTAATTTTGTCATTGATGTAAGAATGACTCCCCGCGCTTGGAGTCGGAAATGGTATGGGAATAAACTTCAAGAAGTTTGTGAAGCTCATAATGTTAAATATATTTCTAAAACTGCTTTAGGTAATACATCCGGTCAACAAAATTGGATTCCTCCTGACCGAGAAGCAGCAGATATCGCTTTAGGTGAAGTTGCTGAATTAGCTGAAAAAGGAACGGTTTTATTGTTGTGTGCTGAAATGAACTTTCATAGATGTCATAGAACAGATGTTGCTAGTCATCTAATTAAACTAATTTCTAATAGCCAAATTGAACATTTAGAGTAGATGAACTTAATTTTTTTAAAATATTATTTTAATTAAAAGTGCGATCGCAACTTCTGAAACAATGAATCAACCCTTAAATATTCCCTCTCATAGCGATTTATTTGAACCCACAATTAAAGCTCTTAAATTTTTAGGAGGGTCAGGAACAGTTCAAGAAATTTATGATAAAGTCTGTGAACTTCAAAGTTTTTCAGAACAGCAACAAAGTATTTTACATAAACAAGAAGCAACCCGTGACGGTGCGCCTGTATTGGATTTAATTGATGGAGAACAACTGTGTCAAATTCTCAAAGATTTGAATTTAGGAGTCGAAACAAAAATGATTGAAGTGGTTGAAATTGATCAAAATTGGTTTAATCATTTATAATTGCTATATAGTGAGTCTAAATCAATTGTATAACTGTTTTGATTCCAAAATTATCGTAGGGGCGAGGCGCGCCTCGCCCCTACCGAGAAATTATAGTATTTTTTGGGATTAATCATCAAGTTTACTATTTTATACAATTCATTTATAATTGCTATACTATAGTTAGCAATAATTGTTTTTTATCCATTAAACACTCTACTAATTCTCGATTATGCTTGTATTTTTTATTCATGGTGTCGCTACCAGAGATGCTTGCTACTCATCAAATTTACAACAACTGATCAAAACAGAATTTAGTCACCGGGAAGAAAAGAATCCTCATTTTTATGCTAGTTTTTGGGGTTCTGCCTTAACGGATATGGGGAAAATATGGAATGGTATTGATGAAGATTTAGCAGCCGTTAAAAAGAAATATTCTAAAAGTGATAGTGAAGAGTTTTTTCGATATCGATCATTTAGAGAAGGCTTCTTTTCTCAATTTCTTGGAGATTTCTTTACCTATATGAATGCTGATAAGGGTCGAGAAGTTCGCAAAATAATCGCTCAACAACTCTATAATTTTATTAAGCAAAATCCTGATGATTCTGAACTTCATATTGTTGCCCATTCCTTGGGAACTGTGATTTTATGGGATGTTTTATTTTCTGATCGATTTTCAGCAAAAGACCCCGCTTTATCAATTCGAGCTATGATTCAAGAATTGGAAAATCAGACAGATGTACAACTTAAACATCAGGTTAATTTGAAGAGTATCACGATTATGGGTTCTCCCATTTTATTTGTTAACATGATGTTAGATGTACGTCCTGAAAAAGTTAATCAATTGGCTCATTCCTATTCTTCTGAACAGCCTTTAAGATGGCTGAATTTAATTCATGCTTCGGACTTAATTGCTTATCCCTTAAAAGCAAGTTTACATCTAGCTGAAAATAGTTGTCTGAAATTCAAAGATGAGTATTTATTAGAGGATGTTAACTTGGCTGAAAAAACAGCTAGAAGTTTAGGTCAAACTGACTTAGCGATGGTTTTAGGTTGTAGTGATGCCCATAGTAGTTATTGGAATTGTCCTCAAACTGCTAGATTAATTACTAATAATATTTTGAATCAACGAAAAGTGATTTTTCAAAATTTCTTAAAAACCGTAATTCACCATTTATCTCAAGTTAAAGGAATGACACCGATATCCGAAGTTATGGGAATCCAACTTATTAAGGGGATGACACCGATATCCGAAGTTATGGGAATCCAACTTAATTATCATAGCAAGAATATTCGGAAGGGAGATCTTTATTTAAAATTTCCTGATAAAAGTGGGAAAATTTATTTATATGTTAATGCTATTAACGTACATCATGTTTATGTCTTAGATAGTGATGATGAACTGCAATTCGGTGGTTATGTGGGTTGGATAGATCAGGAAGGGTTAATGAAAAAACTAGAGTTAATCAGGGGTTTGATTAACCGTTAATGGATATCATATCGCTTCTAAACTATTGCTTAATTCTTAATTCCAGTTGTGGCAATCCCGCGAATAAATTGTTTTTGCCCGATTAAAAATAATACAATTACAGGAATTGAGGAAATGACAACCGCCGCCATTAATAATGACCAACTGCTGGTAAATTGTTCTTGAAATTCAGCTAAAACTAACTGCACGGTTTTTAATTGGGGTTTAGTGGTAAATACTAGGGGTTTAAATAAATCATTCCATTCCCCAATAAAAGTAAATAAAAATAACGTGACCAGGGCAGGTTGAGCTAAAGGTAACATGATTTGCCATAAAATCTGCCATCGATTGGCTCCATCTAAGGCGGCAGATTCTTCTAACTCTACGGGAATTGTCAGGAAATATTGACGCAAAAGGAAAATTCCAAAGCCATTCACAGCCGTTGGTAAAATTAAAGCCCAATAGGTATTGAGCAGATGTCCCCACTTCAACACTAAAAAAATCGGAATCACTAATAACTGAAAGGGAATCACCAGGGTGGCGATAATGATTAATAATAGAGTCCGACGTCCGGGGAACTGTAATCGAGCTAAGGCGTATCCGGCTAAAGCCGAGGTGATGACTTGAAATGCGGTTACTCCTAAAGCCACTAACGTCGAATTAGCAAAAGCTAACAGAAATTTTCCTCGATGCCAAGCTTGCTGATAGTTAGCAACGGTGAACTGAGTTTCTCCAACAACGTTGGGAGTTGAGAAGGAAGTCAGCAACACCACCAATAACGGTAATAATACAACCCCAGCCCCAAGTAAAAGTAGACCCCAACTCAATCCAACTAATATTTTTTCCCCTTCAATTGCTGTTTTCATAAGTCAGTCATGGACTCTAATCCTAATGATATTCACTTCCCCTCTTAATTTTGCATCAAAGATCATCCCAGATTGAGAAAAACATCAATCAATTTGAGGTTGAACGACATCCCACGCTGAAAAGACGCGGGTTTTGTGCGAGAATCGCTATAAGCTTAATTAAGTAGTTTCTCAAAAAATAGACTCTCCAACCCTATCTTAAGGTTGCCCCAAAAAGGGGTAGGGAGTTTGTAAACTAGCTATAATAACTCATTTGCGATGAGGAGATTGTACATCTATGCCACAGCTTGAAGCTATTCCAGCGATTGACTTCCAATCGGAAACCTATAAGGATGCTTACAGCCGGATTAATGCCATTGTGATTGAAGGGGAACAGGAAGCTTACGACAATTACATCAAGCTGGGTGAAATGTTACCAGAGCATCAAGAAAATTTAGCGCGTTTGGCTAAAATGGAAATGCGCCATCAGAAAGGGTTTCAATCCTGTGGTCGGAATTTAGCCGTGACACCGGACATGGAATTTGCTCGTGAGTTCTTTTCTTCCTTGCACCAAAATTTTAAGGATGCAGCCGCAGAAGGTAAACTCGTCACCTGCTTGCTGATTCAATCTTTAATTATTGAATGCTTTGCGATCGCAGCTTACAACATTTACATTCCCGTTGCCGATGATTTTGCCCGCAAAATTACCGAAGGGGTAGTTAAAGATGAGTATCTGCACCTCAACTTTGGGGAAGAATGGCTAAAAGCAAATTTTGAAGCCTCCAAAGGGGAACTGGAAGAGGCTAACCGCCAAAACCTTCCGATTATTTGGAGAATGCTCAACGAAGTAGCCGATGATGCTCACGTTCTGGGCATGGAAAAAGAAGCCTTAGTTGAAGATTTTATGATTGCTTATGGGGAAGCTCTAAGCAATATCGGATTTTCAACCGGCGATATTATGCGGATGTCCGTCTACGGTCTAACCGCAGCCTAAAATACCCTGTGGATTTTAGAGCAAATTGATGGGAGCATTGGCAGACTGGAAGCGGAGAATGGTTTTCCGCCCGTCTGCGGCTTCTGACGTTAAAATCTAAAATCCATCTTAAAATTTACAGTTGAATCATGTTTGGTTTAATCGGTCATCTTACAAGCCTAGAACACGCCCAAGCCGTAGCCAGAGATTTAGGATATCCTGAATATGCTGACCAGGGGTTAGATTTTTGGTGTAGCGCCCCGCCTCAAATCGTCGATGATATCAAAGTCACGAGTATTACTGGTCAAATCATTGAAGGTAAATATGTGGAATCTTGCTTTTTACCGGAAATGTTAGCCAGCCGTCGAATTAAATCGGCGACTCGCAAAATTATTAATGCAATGGCTCATGCTCAAAAAAATGGCATTAATATCACGGCTTTAGGGGGATTTTCCTCGATTATTTTTGAAAATTTTAACTTAGAACAAATTAAGGAAGTTCGTAATATTAAGTTAGAGTTTGAACGGTTTACAACGGGAAATACCCACACTGCTTATATTATCTGTCGTCAGGTCGAAAATGAAGCGACAAAGTTAGGGATTGATTTAGCCAAAGCAACCGTTGCGGTTTGTGGCGCGACGGGAGATATTGGTAGTGCGGTTTGTCGTTGGCTTAACCGTCTGACAGAAGCCGGAGAATTGTTATTAATTGCCCGTGATAAGGAACGCCTAAATGCTTTACAGGAAGAATTAGGACGGGGCAAAATTATGGGGTTAGAAGAAGCCTTACCTCAAGCTGATATTATTGTTTGGGTTGCCAGTATGCCCAAAGGGGTAGAAATTGACCCCAATACGTTGAAGAAACCTTGTTTGCTAATTGACGGCGGCTATCCTAAGAATTTAGCCACAAAAATTCAACATCCTGAAATTTACATTTTAGATGGTGGAATTGTTGAACACTCCCTTGATATTGACTGGAAAATTATGAAAATTGTCAATATGAAGTTACCCGGTCGTCAACTGTTTGCCTGTTTTGCCGAATCAATGTTATTGGAATTTGAGAAAATTTACACCAATTTTTCTTGGGGTCGAAATCAAATTACCCTGGAAAAAATGGAACACATTGGCAATGTTTCTGTTAAACATGGATTTAAACCTTTAGCTTTACCGTTGTAAGGGGTTGGGAGGTTTAAAGCTTTTCAGGTCTTGCTTATTAACTTTTAATCTTAAGGGTTTATAAGCAAGCTAAACTTTTCCTTAGAAACAGACACTAATATTAATAATCAATTATCAATCAATTTTTCATCTATCTTAAGACAGAAATTTAACCCAGGAAACGACTTAAATCAAATTCGCCTTCCGGTTGATTGGGGCGATCGCGTTCTGCCATTAATATTAATAATAATCGATCTGAATAATCAACAGTCCCACGACATTCCTCTCGTAATATTTCTAACCCGCCATTGGCATATTCTTCAAAAATTAATGCTCGTTGTTCTTCGGCTTCGAGTTCAAAGGGAGATAAAATTTTAGGGTTTTGGGTTTCGGCGATCGCCACTAATTTAATCATAGCATCATATCCCCTAGAAATAAAAACTTCCATTGAAATCGGCCCAGGATCACGTTTAGAAAGTCCATCAACGGGAATTCGTTTTTTCCGTCGTTTTCCTAATAATGCAGCAAAAGCAATAACATCTGCATAGGTTTGAAACGGCCCGGTTTTGCCTTCAATTTCTGTCAGCGATCGCACTAATTCTGCTTTATCTTTCGCAATTCTAATTCGGGTTACTGCCATGAGAGTTAGAGTTAAGATTAACCATTATTTAATAAATCAGAATCACGTAATTTTTGTTTAACTTCATCCTTAAGAACCGCCATTTTTTTCTTTTCTCCTTGAATACTTTGAGGAATTCCTAGTGCTTTTGCTAAAGATTTAGTTCGATCTAAGGTTAAACGGTTGATATCGTTTAATTGAGTAATGGAAAAAGACTGTAATAATTTGATCACTCGTTTGCGATTTTCGGATTTTTGTCGAGGCGAAATCGGAAAAGATGGGGGTGAGGTTTCTGTTGAAATCGCAGGATTTTCTACAACTTCAACTGTTAATAGGGTCAAGGGTTTTTCCTCAACACTATTAGGTTGTTCTAAGATCAGGGGAACTTCTGTTTCCGCTTGGGGAAGAATCATAATTGGTTCAACCCCCACTCCTATTTTAACTATCTCCTCTGCAATAATGGTAACAACGGGTTCCGCTTCAGAGGTAGAGGGAGAAGGTTTTGGAGATAAATTAGATTTCCAATAAGCTTTCCAGAGTTCGCTGGCATAGATCGAAGGATACACCATTGACCACCCAACCAGTTGGGAATAAACAACAGGTAAGGTATAGGAAGCTTTTAACCAGGGTAGGGAATAATAAGTAAACATTAACCGATCTTGAATTAATTAAAATTGACGTTTTACTGATAATACCGCATTTTTTTGCAAGAGTACATCAGTCAAAACCCAGAACCTTAACCTGTTGTTTTTTCGGGTGATTTTTTTGGAATTGAAACTCAAGAGTCTTTCCAAATTTAGGCGATGGCTTCTGTCCAGAGTAATTTAATTTTGTGTTCAAAGCCTCCTTTTTCGGCCCGTTTATGATCTCGTTCTAATAAAATCCGTTCATTTTCAATTCCGTAACTTTCCATTAAAGCTTCTACCACTTCTAATAAATCTGCTAATTCATAAACTAATTCCTGATCAGAAGCTTGGACAACTTCTTGAGCTTCTTCCAGAATTTTATCCCGTAAAGCTTGACGATATTCAGTTTCCGATAATGTGGTAATATCACACTGATACCCTGATTTTTGAATCAGTTCGGGAATGCGATCACGCACTAATTTGTTATAGTCTCGACGCAAGGGATAATTCTCCTATAAAATATGGTGGAACAGGCATCTTGCCTGTTAAATATTAAATTGATCCTTTACCCAAAACCCATTTAAACGATTGCACCCATTCTTTCTAGTTTAACAACAATTTTCATCCAATGTAAACTACTATGAAACCTGTGTATCAATATTTATCCTTTATTATTTGTAGCGTTGCGGTGTTTTTGGGAGGATATTTACTTAACCCCTATCCCACTATCGCCTTAACGTCTGCTCAAGTTGCTCCCGTTTACGAATATCGCACTTTACATCATCCCGATGGTATTGGTAAATTTTATTTAGGTCGGGAAATTGCTCAAGTCATGGGTCATGAAGGCGCCCGATGGTTAGAACGTCCGAGTCGAGAAACCTCTGAACACCCTCAACAAGCGATCGCAGCCTTAGATTTAAAACCGACGGATAATGTGGCAGATATCGGCGCAGGAACCGGATATTTTACCTTTAGAATTAGTCCTTTAGTTCCCTTGGGAAAAGTGTTTGCAGTCGATGTACAACCGGAAATGTTAGCGTTAATTAATTTTGTAAAAACTCAGGAAAATATTCCAAATATTGAACCGATATTAGGAACAATTGATCATCCTAATTTACCTGAGTCTAGTCTTGATTTAGCACTAATGGTGGATGCTTATCATGAATTTCAATATCCCCTAGAAATGATGCAAGGTATTGTTAAAGCCTTAAAACCGGGTGGACGAGTTGTATTATTAGAATATCGTCAGGAAAATCCCTTTATTTTAATTAAAGAACTTCATAAAATGTCAGAAAAACAAGTTAAAAAAGAAATGGAAGCCGTCGGTTTAAAATGGCGAGAAACGCAATGTTTTTTACCTCAACAACATTTTTTAGTCTTTGAAAAACCTTAACCTTTAACTCGCTTTGGAGAAAATTTTGCGCGCAGAGGACTAAATAATGGTAAACTAATAATATCTGTGTATTTTCACAATCTACGGGGCAATCCTCCCCTGTTAAATTAAAATTGATATTGAATTGATTATGACTGTTAGAGTTCGTCTTGCTCCAAGTCCAACCGGAAATTTACATATAGGAACGGCTAGAACTGCGGTATTTAACTGGTTATTTGCGCGTAACCAAGGCGGTACATTTGTTTTACGGGTTGAAGATACCGACTTAGAACGGTCTCGCCCCGAATATACTGAAAACATCCTCACGGGGTTAACGTGGTTAGGCTTAACTTGGGATGAAGGGCCATTTTATCAATCTGATCGTTTAGAGTTGTATGGTCAAGCCATCCAAACCTTATTAGAAAAAGGGTTAGCTTATCGTTGCTATTGTACCCCAGAAGAATTGGATGCCATGCGAGAAGCCCAAAAAGCCAATAATGAAGCGCCTCGCTATGATAACCGTCATCGTCATCTCACCCCCGAACAGCAAGCCCAATTTGAAGCGGAAGGTCGTCAAGCAGTAATTCGGTTTAAAATTGATGATGATCGAGAAATTAGTTGGACAGATTTAGTTCGCGGAAAAGTCACTTGGAAAGGCAGTGATTTAGGCGGAGATATGGTGATTGCTAGGGCTTCTAATCAAGGTGAAATTGGGCAACCGCTTTATAATTTTGTCGTGGTTGTTGATGATATTGATATGAAAATTACCCAGGTTATTCGGGGTGAAGATCATATTTCTAATACGCCTAAACAAATTTTACTTTATGAAGCGTTAAATGCAGCTATTCCTGAATTTGGTCATACACCATTAATTTTGAATGCTGAGGGACGTAAATTATCAAAACGGGATGGCGTTACCTCAATTTCTGATTTTAAAACAATGGGATATACCCCAGAAGCGTTAGCAAATTATATGACCTTATTGGGTTGGACTCCCCCCGATGCCACTCAAGAATTATTTACTTTAGAAGAAGCAGCCAAACACTTTAGTTTTGAACGGGTGAATAAAGCCGGAGCCAAATTTGATTGGGATAAATTGAATTGGATTAATAGCCAATATCTTCATAAAATGCCCATTCCCGAATTAACAGCTTTATTAATTCCCTATTGGCAAGAAGCGGGTTATCAATTTGACTCTAATTCAGATCAACCTTGGTTAGAACAGCTTACGGCATTAATTGGCCCTAGTTTAACGACCTTAAAAGATGCCGTTGAAATGAGTCGATTATTTTTCACCCAAACCGTAGAGTTAGACGAAGAAGCAAAAACGCAATTGCAACAAGAAGGTGCGATCGCAATTGTGCAGGCAATTCAGGATAAAATAACCCAACAACGGGATCAACCCTTAACATCAGATGCTGCTAAAGCAATGATTAATAGTGCGATGAAAGAAACAAACGTCAAAAAAGGGTTAGTGATGCGATCGCTCAGAGCAGCTTTGATGGGAACAATGCACGGCCCAGATTTAATCGAATCTTGGTTATTGTTCCATCAAAAAGGGATTGATTTAATTCGTTTTCAAACTGTTTTACAGGGTTAATTTTTAACGAGGCAGATATCATGGCAAATTCTCCCAGATCTCGCAAATCATCCGATGCTAAAGGCAATTCTTCCCAATCTAAAAAACCTAAGCCTACCGTGAATTCAACACCCGCCCAAGCATCTGAAGCAGAAACGGGAGTTGATTCCCCCCTATCCCCATCTTCAGAACCTCCGGTTGCTGAAACTCCCGTTGAGGAGTCTGTCACCCCAGCAGAACCCATCACGGATGAAGCAATTGTAGAGCAGGTGCTTGAAGAGTTACCCCCGGTGGAAGAACCGACATCGGAACCTGTAGCTGAGGAACCTCCGGTTGTGGACGAACCGACACCGGAACCTGTAGCTGAGGAACCTCCGGTGGAAGAACCCACATTAGAACCGATAACTGATCAAGCGATAGTGGAACAGGTTCTCGAAGAGTTACCGCTTGTAGATGAACCCACGCCGGAACCTGTCGTTGAGGAGCCTGTAGCAGTGGAAGAACCCACGCCGGAACCTGTCGTTGAGGAGCCTGTAGCAGTGGAAGAACCCACACCGGAACCTGTCGTTGAGGAGCCTGTAGCAGTGGAAGAACCCACACCGGAACCTGTCGTTGAGGAGCCTGTAACTGATGAAACAGTCGTGGAACAGGTTATTGAAGAGTTACCTCCAGTCCTTGAACCGACACCGGAACCTGTGACGGATCAAGCGATCGTGGAACAAGTTCTCGAAGAGTTGCCTCCGATTGTTGAACCCGAACTTGCTGAACCTCAACCCCAATGGGTTAATACTTCAGCAACGGAGGTTTTATTCAATGCTGAACCCGTGACAACCCCTGCGACTAAAGTTGAGGTGGTTATTGATTCTCCAACTTCATTCTCTTATGATTCTGTTAACCAATCCTTACAACCTATGAAAGAAGAAATTCTCGCGTTTTTATCTCAACTTCCCGAAAATTTAGGAGGTTTCTTTAAGGAATACAAGCGTCCTTTAACCACTGTGGGTTTATTAATTGCCCTGTTAATTACCTTTAAAATTTTAACAGGATTAGTGGAAATTATTAATGAAATTCCTCTAATTAAACCTACGTTTGAAACCGTTGGTTTGGGATATTCTGCTTGGTTTATTTATCGTTATCTGTTGAAAGCAGAGACTCGTAAGGAACTCAGTGCCGATTTTAATACCCTCAAAGAAGAAATTCTGGGTAAAAAATCATAAATAAAACAGTTCCAACAATGACTAATGCAACTCTAAAACACTTAGCATTGGGCGTTGTGATGATGACGGTTGGGGGATTACTGCCTCGTACAGTTCAAGCTCAACCGTTTAACGCCGCATCCACCCCCATGTTTGAAGATATTACCCTAACTCCTCAGTTTAGGCCCGACCCGATGCTAATTCGAGGATTAAGTGGGGGGCCAGCTTTAGCAAAAGATATCGCCGGACGAGAAGATACTCAAACCGGGACTTGTCAGGGTTATGTGGATCAACAACCGGATCATACTTTAATTTTAACCAGTTTTTTTGATTATTTAAAACTCCAAGTCCAAAGTAGTGAAGATACGGTTTTAGTCATTCGAGGGCCTGGAGGAAGCTGGTGTAGTGATGATTCTAAAGATATTAATCCTAGTATTGAAGGTCAATGGTTATCGGGAAAATATGAGATTTGGGTGGGTTCTTATAAACCCAATACCTATCACCCCTATATCATTTCAATTACAGATAAACAATAGTGTTGGCTTAAACCTTTGTCACTCTAACGATTGCGATCGCCGCTTTAATTTTATAAGACAAAAACTGTGGGGGCTCAGAAACCGGGTTTCTTTAGCAATATTTCTGTTAAGCAGTCAAGATAACGGCAGAAACCCGGTTTCTCAATACAACGTAGGTGATCAGAAACCGGGTTTCTTTAGCAATATTTCTGTTAAGCAGCAAAGGTTACGGCAGAAACCCGGTTTCTCGATACAACTGTGGGGGCTCAGAAACCGGGTTTCTTATCCTATCTTTCTATTATGCAGCAAAGGTTACGGCAGAAACCCGGTTTCTCGATACAACTGCGGGGACTCAGAAACCGGGTTTCTTATCCTATCTTTCTATTATGCAGCAAAGGTTACGGTAGAAACCCGGTTTCTCGATACAACTGTGGGGGCTCAGAAACCGGGTTTCTTATCCTATCTTTCTATTATGCAGCAAAGGTTACGGCAGAAACCCGGTTTCTCGATACAACTGTGGGGGCTCAGAAACCGGGTTTCTTATCCTATCTTTCTATTATGCAGCAAAGATTACGGGAGAAACCCGGTTTCTCGATACAACTGCGGGGACTCAGAAACCGGGTTTCTTTAGCAATCTTTCTATTATGCAGCAAAAGTTATTGCAGAAACCCGATTTCTAACAAAACCCACCCCCTGAAAAAAAAATTTTTAAACGCGCTGACGCGCGAAAAGGGAAGAAGGGAAAAGAAGAAAGAAGGGTAAAGGGCAAAAGGGCTAAAGGACAAAGGGCTAAAGAGTCCACGCAGGCGGGAGGGAAACAACACGAAATCCGAAGTACCTGTTCCGACTGACCGGCACGTACCTGTAACGATAGGCACTGCGACAAACCCAGGGATTGCCGTAACACGAACCACCGCGAAGCACCCGGTATTGAGTATTTCCGCCCGACTCCCAAACACTTCCATCATCTGGCGCACCAGTATAATTTTCATGCCAAGGGTCGGCGCACCATTCCCAGACGTTACCGTGCATATCGTATAATCCAAAGGCGTTGGGCTTCTTGAAACTACCGACATCGGTGGTTTCCGCACAATTACCGCCATAATTAGCTAAATCGGCTGTAATTGTTTCGCCAAAATGGAAAGGACTTTCAGTTTTAGCACGACAGGCGTATTCCCATTCCGCCTCAGAAGGTAAACGATAGGTTTTACTTGTTTTTTGGGAAAGTCGCTGACAAAATTCTTGCGCTTCGTGCCAAGTTACACTATCAACGGGTCGGTTTGCGCCTTTAAAACTAGAAGGATTATTTCCCATAATAGCTTCCCATTGAGCTTGAGTAATGGGATATTTTGCCATAGAAAATGCAGCAATATTAACTGGATGTTGGGGATATTCGTCGCTACTCGCATTTGCTTCATTTTGAGCCGCACCCATCATAAAGGTTCCCCCAGGAATTGATACCATTTCTAAACTGATATTATTGCCTAAATCCTGTTTAAAAAATTCAGCCCGACGGCGTTCTCGTTTGGTTTCCTTTCCTTGGGCGTTAACAGTAATGACATCAAATTCAAATTCCTTTTGGCGACGGCGTTTTTCGGCTTCTTCCTGACGTTTTCTTTCTTCCTCCTGACGGCGTTTTGTTTCTACTTCTGTTTGTTGCTGACGGCGTTTTTCATCCCAAACTCCTTGAGCAACATCCCGATTATGGGCAACTCCGGGTAAATTAGGATTGAGGGCGAGACAGGAATTATAATCTGCGATCGCTTTTTCGTACTCGCCTAATTTATAATAAGCATTAGCGCGATTGTTGTAAACTTCGGCATAATTGGGATTTAATCGCAAGGTTTGGTTATAATCCTCTATTGCCGCTTGATATTCTCCTAATTGCATATAGGTGAATCCGCGATTATAATTGGCATCGGGGGAATTCGGTTCAAGTAACAACACTTGGGTAAAATCATCAATGGCGGTGGTATATTCTCCCTGTTGACAATGGTTTTGTCCCCGTTGATAACAAGCTTGAACAATATTAACGCGGTGAGTTTCTCCCAAAGATTCTAACAAATTATTGATTTTTTCAATATAGTCTAAATCCTCAGCCATGACTACAGAATTAACTCTGTCCCATAATTCAGAAACCTCAGAAACCCGGTTTCTCAAAGAAACCGGGTTTCTTAACTTCAACCAATATTCAACAGAATTAATTAATTGATTTTTCGCCCAAGATTGATTGGGTAAATTGACTAAACCTTGTGCTAATTCTAGGATTAATTCAGGGAGACGGTGAGAACTTTCTGCTTCTAGGATTTTGTAGATTTGTTCATAGCCAGAAATGACCATCCCTATTACTGAATCTGCAACTTCTCCCTCTGGGATATTCTGAGTTAAATCTGGGAGTAATTGCGGTAATAAAGGCGTGAAATCATGGAGAAACAAATGATGAGTGTCAGCTATCCAACCTGCGACCAAACAATGACAGGTGATTAAAAACTGGTACAAATCTTCAAAATGCTTGCTATTAATTTTATAGTGAATTTCTAACTCATCATCGTCTATTCCCTCCTCTCGTAAACTTTGTTCTTCTTCCCAAATTTTGAGATTAATTTCATTATCCCCGCCCCGTTTATCAATATCAGCTTGGGTTTTTCCCAGTGCTAATAGTTTGTCTTTTGTAACTTTCCATTTGCGGGCGCGAGTTTTAGCAGAATTATATAAAATATCCCGATAGGAGAGTTGAGAAATAATCGTTTGATAGGAAAAATCAGGCTGTCCTGTTGTCCAATAAGCGATTCTGAAATTGAGATAATCTCCATCAAATTCCGACTCTAATATTAATGTCGGTTCTGATTGTAGCATCCCGAATAAAGCTTTAATACTGGCTTCACTATGAAAACGTTTACTTTCCCAAGCGCCTGCTAAAAATTCTATCAATCTTCCCTGTTGAGAATACTGATCAAAAAAATCGCGCATTTTTTGATTTATAGTTAATTCAATATCGGGGAAATTTTGCGGGGTGGTGGCAAATTTTTCAAACTGAACTTTAGGGGGAGCGATAAAAACCCGCAGGGGAATTAAACTTTTATTACTGTAGGATTCTAAAATTTGCGCCGGAGGTAAGGTTAACGGCCAATTAGCAAAAATTTTCTGAACTTCTGCTTGGTTATGAGCAACTTTTAGGGCGGTTTCCCGTTGATATTCAGCAATAATTAATTGGGTTTCTCGATTATATTGGGCTAATTCATTTTGCAGTTTTTCTTCCTGTTCAAAACGCCAGCGTTGGAACTCTATATTGCTTTTATGGATGGCTAAATTAACGCTTTGGATATATTCTTGGAGTTCCTTTTGAAATTCTCGATTTTTTTGATTTTCGATATATTGTGATTGAATCTGTGCTAATTGAATTTGTTGTTGTTTTTCCGCTATTTCGGCATTATTAGCAACCTGGACACATTGTAATTTGTACTGTGCTAATTGAATTTGTTGTTGTTTTTCCGCTATTTCGGCTTGAACTTGTTGTCGTTTTTCCTCCATTGCGACATTGTTCGCAACTTGAATAACCGTATTTCTGGCTTGGGTATCAGCTATGTATTTTTGAGGAAGAAATACAGATTCAAACCCTCTCTTGATTTTATCCCACAATCCCATTTTCGCATCTCCTGGTAATAAGCGTGTCATGAGTTAATCTCCTGTTAATAAATTATAGGGTTTATCTTTATAATCAACCCCTGAAATCAATTTTGGGGTAGTGAGGTGTTCACGCCTCTAAGCCCTGAAGGGCTTACTACTCGTAGTGAGTCCTTCAGGACTCTCAGTTTTGGGGTAGTGAGGTGTTCACGCCTCTAAGCCCTGAAGGGCTTACTACTCGTAGTGAGGTGTTCACGCCTCTAAGCCCTGAAGGGCTTACTACTCGTAGTGAGTCCTTCAGGACTCTAAGCCCTGAAGGGCTTACTACAATGGACTAACCTGGACTAGAGGTGTTAAAAACTAACACTGTTGCCGCCCAAATGGGTGTTTTTCCTTCAGCAAAAACCGCCCCATCTAAGGTATAAGCATGACCTTTTGTATCAACCCAACCAATACATTTATCATGGGCATCATAGACCTTCATATCAGCGCCTAAATGCCCCATATAATGGTGGCTCGTGTTATAAAATTTTTGCCCCTCAATATGTCCGGCTTGTCCGCCACTATCCCAATAAACATCACCATCTGCATAAATATGAACGCTATTAGAATCTCCACTTTGTACATAATTAAACGTTTGCATTTCGGAAAAGGTAGACATTTGTTGCGAGTGATATTCTATGCCAGAATTGTGATAGGATTGATCAGGGGTTGAATAGTCGGTTTGTGCGGGCTGCTGATAAGGATTAAACTGTTCTAACTCCGCCCCATTGGGATGTAATTCTGGAGTTTGAGGGTCAAGGTCAGAGATAAAAGACGAGTGTAAACCTTGATAATATTCTCCATGTCCACCTAAGTTAGAGATATCAAAATGAGGATGATGGGGGTCGTGGCTATGGAAATCAGGTGCAGAGGGAATCTGTTGTTGATGGGGGTCAATTCCTAAAGATTGTATTAAATTATTAAAGATAGAATCCAGGTTATGCTCGTCGCCATTGTCGAGAGGATTATTCATAGAAAAAAGCATGGGAGTGTGGAAACTCAGCGTCTTCAGACCTGAGAGGAAACACGACTCAGGGGAATTTATTCCCCGTGAATATTGGATTGGGAATCGACAAAAATTTTTGTATTTGCCGATTCCCGGTTTTTTTGGTATTTCTACCACACCTATTGCTAGGGTGAAGTTAGCTTCGCCAATGTTATCGGTCGGTAACTATCTCAAAAGCACTGTTTTACCCCTCGTAAAACTGTTTAACTTTCGAGTTCCAGAGCAACGGACTAGCTACGCATCCATTGGTGGGTTCTTTAACGCTTGCCGATAACGTAGTCAGTTAAGACTTAGGCTGGTCAGCTATCCAAAGAGGAGGCATGAAGCCCCGTCTCTTCAGAGCGGGGTGCTGACGGCTATGATCCAAAATATTTAACTTTGTATTATAACGTAGTCATCATTTATTTAACAAGGAATGAACTGTCTAACAAAACTTCTAAAGGCTTTTAACGTTGCGGTTTCTCCGTCGATTAAACTTTGACGAATATATTCGGGAATGATTTCTAAAGGTAGCCAGGGAAAATGTAAACTTTGAGTGACTTGCTGATAAGATTGAGTCGTTTGATCTAAAATAAAAACTTCTAGTTTTCTGCCATTATAGCACCACAGTTCAGGAACTCCAAAGGCTGCATAAATCGGACGTTTATCTAAAGAACTGCTAGTGATATCAATTTCTAAAACTAAATCGGGTGGGGGGTCTGATGCTAAATCAATATTCTGTTTATGTCTAACTAACGGTTCATTTTCTAAATAATAACAAGAATCCGGTTCTGCACCTTTTAAGACTTCTTCTCGTTTTAATGTTAAAGAACCCATTTTTTTAAGATTTAGGTTTAATTCATCTGCAATTACTCCGATTAAACACTCAATAAACCGATTATTATTTTCATGTTCTCCTAATGGAGTCATAATTTCTAATACTCCCTGATCATAATATAAACGAGCCGAGCGATTATTTCCTAAATCGGTTAATAAATTGATAAACGTTGTCCAACTTACCTGCTTTAACAGGGTGCGTTGTTCGGGTAAAAGTAATGTTGTTGTTGTCATCATAGGTTTACCTCCATCCATTTATTATAACAATACATGAGTTATTCAGCTAGGCTAGAACTTTTAATCCCATGAATAAAATTTCCTGGAATTTTATTTAAGTCATTAATATAATAATCAAGGCGATCAATTTTTAAACGATGTAATCCATTCTATATCGCTATCGGATTAAAAAAGCCAAGGATTTATTAAAAATTTAGCTTGAACCCTAAAATATTCCCTACTCTTTTTCAATTTAAGAAATAAGAATAGGGAATTTTACACTTAAGCGGTTAACTGTTCTAACGCTTTTTCAACTGCTTGTAACGCTGTATTAACTTCCTCCTCGGTCACAATTAAAGGAGGTACAAACCGTAACACCTTCGGGCCAGCAGGAACTAATAATAATCCCGCTTCCATTGCCACTTTTACCACTTCTGGAGAGGTTAATTCCACATCTTGTTTTAATTCCAAACCATTAATTAAACCCCAACCTCGGACTTCAGCAATTAAATTCGGATATTTTTGAGCAATTTCTGTTAATTTGCTGCGAAGTTGTTCACCTCGTTTTTGTACATTTTCCAGAATATTTTCTCGTTCTAAGGTTTGACAAACTGCCAACGCCACCCCACAAACAAACGGATTTCCGCCAAAGGTAGACGCATGACTTCCGGGTTCAAAAACATCACAGAAGGCTTTACACATCATCGCGCCAATGGGAATTCCACCCCCCAAACCTTTCGCCGAAGTGAAAATATCGGGTTCAATTCCTAAATTTTCATAACCCCATAATTTGCCACTGCGACCCATGCCAACTTGGACTTCATCTAATATTAATAGAATGCCTTTTTCATCACAAATTTGACGAATTTTTTGGAAATATTCAATATTCCCAGGACGCACACCCCCTTCTCCTTGCAGTGCTTCTAACATAATCGCGGCAACCCGTCGTCCGTCTTGATCAACTTCGGAAATTGTTGCTTCTAAAGCTTCAATATCATTATAAGGAATATAAACAAATCCGGGGACTAACGGACTAAACCCTTTTTGATATTTTGGTTGTCCGGTCGCCGTAATTGTTGCTAACGTGCGACCATGAAAACTGGCATGGGCGGTTAAAATAACCGGGTCTGTAATATTTAATTTTTCATGGGCATATTTCCGGGCTAATTTAATCGCGCCTTCGTTAGCTTCGGCCCCAGAATTACAGAAAAAAGCTTTATCTGCACAGGAATGATCGGTTAACCATTTGGCTAATTCTCCTTGCACGGGAATATAATATAAATTAGAAACATGGTGCAAAGTTTTAATTTGCTTTGTCACCGCTTCAATTAAAGCAGGATGGGCGTGTCCCAGGGTACAAGTTGCAATTCCGGCGACAAAATCCAAGTATTCTTTACCCTGTGTATCCCAAACCCGACACCCTTCTCCCCGCTCTAATGCAATGGGAAAACGAGCGTAGGTATTCATGACATGAGAATTAAAGTCATCAATACTAAAATGATTGGTAACAGGGGGTTGTTTCACTAAGGTTTCTGGACTCACAAATCACTCCTGAACTCGGTTGGTGTTTGATTCTCAATTTTAGGGTAAATTTTTCAGTTTAGGGGGTTGTTTTGTTAGAAGATCCCTATAATTTATATTCTAAGGGTTCACAAAATTCATTAATTCCCGATTTTACCGCATAAAGAACAACGGGAGTAATTAATAATGCAGGACATTGATTTTCTGCAATTAAAGATTCTACCATCGCTTTAATATTGCCTTGAATTAATTCTTCTCGGAGGTCTTTATTACATAAACTCACGCGATATCGTTTCGCTAACCCATCTAACCAATTTTCCGAAGTATCGGGTAATTGCCCAACATGAATTGCCATTTCTATAGCCGCATCTTCGAGATCTCCTTCACAATCTTCAATTCGATCTAAAGCTTCTAAAGCAACAGAATATTCAGCCAGTTGTGAGCGAAATTGAGCAATTTCTTGAGACGTTAGAATAATCATAACTAACTCGTTAAACTTCAGGAACTTAATGGGTATTGAAACATGATATCAGGATCAAACCAAGCGGTTAGGGCAACGGCTAAAGCATCAGCAGCATCATCCGGTTTCGGAATTTCTGTTAAATTCAGTTCCCGTGCAACTGCTTGCTGAACCTGATATTTATCCGCATTGCCATGTCCTGTCAAAGCCTTTTTAACTTGACCCGGAGTAAACTCAACTAAGGGAATCTGATGTTGAGCTAAGACTAATAATAACACTCCTTTTGCTTGAGCAACAGCAATAGTATTTGCCATGCGATAAAAAAACAGCTTTTCAACAATCGCTAAATCCGGTTTAATATGAGTTAATAATTGGTTTACATCATCATAAATAATACATAACCGTTTCCCTAATTCCGTTTTTGCGGGTGTTTTAATGACCCCAAAATCAATTAAAGAAACCGCTTCTTGTTCCTGAGTTTTATCATTAATTTGACACTCAATAGCCCCAAATCCTAATATTGCCAAACCCGGATCAAACCCTAAAATTATTTTTTTCATAAAGCGAAATAGCAGCAGGATAATGAACGATTCAGGAACATAACCATCATTTAATATCCTAACTGCCTTAGCTACTGCTCTAACTCTTACACTGATAACTGATAACTGATAACTGATAACTGATTATTGTTCTTCAGGTAAACCAAATACTTGACGGAAAACCTTCTGCACTTTAAAACCAGAATCAATGGTTTCTAAAGGATCTTTCCGCAAACGATGACGTAAACATAAAGTAATTACCCGTTGAATATCATCAAGGGTTACTTCTGTACGTCCTTCCAATGCTGCTAAAGCTTTTGCAGCCCGGTTACTAACAATATCTCCCCGTAAACCATCCACATCTAATTCTGAACAAACTTGGGAAATTTTGACCCGTAAATCATAATCTATTTGCACAGAAGAAAGAAGGGTTTGAGCCTCTACAATTTTATGTTGTAATTGGTGTTGATCGTTAAGATGATTTTGTAAAAAAACTTCAGGATTTTGATCAAAAGAAGTTCGTTCTTCAACAATTTTAACCCGTAAATTCGGCTCTTTTACCGTTCTAATTTCGGCGTGCATTCCAAACCGATCTAATAATTGCGGACGTAACTCCCCTTCTTCCGGGTTTCCAGAACCGACTAACACAAACCGTGCGGGGTGACGAATAGAAATCCCTTCCCGTTCAACGGTATTCCAACCACTCGCCGCCGAGTCTAACAATACATCAACCAAGTGATCATCGAGGAGGTTGACTTCATCTACATACAAAATTCCCCGGTTAGCCTTAGCTAAAAGTCCCGGTTCAAAGGCTTTTACCCCTTCCGATAAGGCTTTTTCAATATCAATTGTCCCACAAACCCGATCCTCAGTAGCGCCTAACGGTAAATCCACCATCGGGACTTTTTTGCGAGATACCGGAACATCCTGATGCTGACTCAACCGTTCCCGCACGTTATCACTCATCAATTCTGCGTCGGTGGGATGGCTATTAAACGGGTCATCCGCAATGACTTCAATTTCCGGGAGTAAGTCGGCTAAGGCGCGAATGGTGGTTGATTTCCCCGTCCCGCGATCGCCCATAATCATCACACCACCGATCTTGGGATCGATAATATTTAAAATCAGAGCCAGTTTCATTTCTTCCTGGCCGACAATTGCGGTGAAGGGAAAAACAGGACGACGAGCCAGGTTGACCGTTGTTTGTGTATCTGTTGGCGTGACGACAGTTGAACTCACAGTTTACTCTCAATTTCTAAATATTACCGTAATTTATTTTTGCACATTCAGGGGACAATGGATTCAGTGCTCGGTCAAACTTCAGTCATTAAAAATTATTTCATTTTTATTTAATCTTTTTAAAAATGCTTAAACATCTCTATGAAAAAGATTTCCAACTTTGGATTCAACAAACTATTGAACAGTTACAACAGCAAAATTTTACCGCTTTAGATGTGGAACATTTAATTGAGGAGTTAACCGAGTTGGGGAAATCGGAAAAAAATCGTCTTGAAAGTAATTTAATGGTCTTACTCGCCCATTTACTCAAGTTAATGGTTCAACAAGATGCACCGGAAATGATGAAAGCAAGTTGGTATAATTCCGTTGATGAACATCGTCAGCGTGTTCAAAAGCAACTGCAACAAACTCCTTCATTAAAATCCTTTTTCACCACAGCTATTCAAAACGCCTATATTGATAGTCGTCGGTTAGCGATTAAAGAAGGAAAACGCGCTCAATTTGGAGTTCGTATTCCTCATGAAGAAGAATATCCAAAAGTTTGTCCGTTTTCAATTGAACAAATTTTAGATGAAGATTTTTATGGTTAAAATTACTAACTAATAAACCGATTTATGAAGATCAACTAGACTTTAATTGTTAAAGGCTTAGGAAGTTCTTTTCCTCTGGCTTGATAATCTTCAATTAAAAGTTCTAATACTTCTTGACCACTTTTTAAAGCTTCTTCGTAGGTTTCCCCGTGAGTATGAGCATAAGGCCCAAATTCAGGTAAACTCACTACATATTTTTGATCTGCTTCTGACCATTGAATTAAAATACTATATTGAAAGTTCATTGTTCATATTCATAAACTAAAGCACCTAAGACATTCAAATAGTCTTTCTCATCTTGACTTAGTTTCCCTTTATCTAATAATTTATCGATAATAGTTTGAGTCAATTCTAATTCTTCCTCAGACGTTATGGGACGCGGAGGAAAATTTGCAAGCAATTTAATGTAATCATTAGAAGCTAACATTTTTAAATGAGTGTAACCTGGATCTTGTAGTTGGGTCAGGTGCGTGCGCGGAGCTTACGCACCCTACGGATAAAATCAGACTTTTAGATGTTTGTCAAGTAGTTTTTACTAAAAGTTGAAAAGTTGAGAGATTAGTGTTAAGTTCTTTGTAATATCCAAAAATTAGCGAACTTTCAACACCTGAACGAAATCACCTGCTTTAACTTCAGATTGACCAATGGGTAAAACCGCTAACCCTGTTGTTTGTGCTAGATTAATTAAATTACCTGAAATCTGACTTCCCGGTGCTAATTGAAATTCATATTCACCCTTGACTAATTGTAATTGACCCCAGAAATAAATTTCTCGTTTCCCTCCTCCTTTTAACTTTTGAAGCGATCGCGCTTTCACAAATTCAGGTTGCCAAAATTGCGGTAATAATCCCGATTTTTTCTTGATGACAGGTTGCACAAATCGCCAAAATGTAACTAACGCTGAAACCGGATTTCCCGGTAAACCAAAATATAGACAATGGGGAAAACTCGCAACGGTTAACGGTTGTCCGGGTTTAATTGCTACGGCTTGGATATGAATAGTTCCGCCTAATTCGGTTAAAATTTCCTCAACATAATCATAATCTCCAACCGAAACGCCCCCCGTTGATAGGACAATATCGGCTTTTTCTAGGGCGTGAGCGATCGCATTTTTTAACACCTCTCGTTGATCAGGGATAATGCCAAAAGAAATCGGTTCAGCCCCTAAATTCGCCACCACCGTTGCTAAAGCATACTGATTAGAATCTACTAACTGTCCCCGCTTCAACGGTTCATCTGGAGTCACTAATTCATCTCCTGTTGATAATAACGCCACCCGTAACCTTCTATAAACAGGAATATGGGTACATTGAGCCGCTGCTAATACTGCAATTTCTGGCGCTTCTAAGGGAATTCCAGGTATTAACAAAGGTTCCCCAGCTTTATAATATGATCCTTGATAGCGGATAAAGGCATGGGGTTCTGGAGCAGATAGAATTTTTACTCGATTTCCTAGCCGTTCTGTCTCTTCTTGAATCACAATTGTATCCGCCCCTTTAGGTAAACAAGCTCCTGTAAAAATTCGCGCCGCTTGTCCGGTTTTAATTGTACATTGGGGAGCATATCCGGCTGGAATTTCTTCAATAATTTCTAATTCTTGAGGATGGTCTATCGAAGCATTCACCACATCTTCATATCGCACTGCATACCCATCCATTGCCGAATTATCCCAATGGGGAAAATCTAATTGACTGACTAAAGGTTGAGCTAAAACTCGTCCAGAGGCAGTTAATAAACCGACAACTTCTTGATCAGATTCACCATCGAGAGGTTGTGCTAAATTTAATAGAATTGATTCAGCTTGGTCTACAGGTAACATTCTGTTTTCTCCCGATAATGAAGGCAATATTTTAAAGGATTTTATTGCTATAACTCTGAATATTATCCCATTCTAAGAGAATTTACACCCAGGAAGAGGAGAAAGGGCGCGAGGAGATGGATCATCTTCAACCGTCAACAGCCAGTAGGAACGGGCGATGGCGTGTCTCTACACCGTCAATTGTCAACAGTAAACCCCCTCTGCTTCCCATTTTCCGTGACACAGATCACAAAAATATACGAAATTGATCATCGTTCTTGCCCGTTAAATATCACTGAAATTAATTACAATATCGATCATAATTAGACCAATCTCAGGTGAACAGCGAATACATAAAGCCAACTTCTGAGTTTTACAATATAAAGTTTATAAACTCCCTCGCTTTAATGTAACTCCTATGAAACCAAACCGTAGCAAAAGTATCATTCCTGATCCGCAAGATTGGATTACAGAGCATTATGTGTTGGCAAGTTTTGCCCATACGTTGAGTACGCTTAAGCATCTTTTAGGGGATGAAGAGACTCAAGCCGATCCTGAAATTTCCTATACTCATGAAGGAGAATTAGTGATTGGCACTGAAACGATCAATCTTTTAAAAGAAAGCTATGGAGATGATCATTGGCGTTATCTCGAAACTTATCTTTCAGCCTGTAAATTTTAAATCAACTAAGATTCCGAATTGAATTTCCAGGGAAAAACACTGCCACAGAAACCTGAAAAAACCTGGCAATTTCTTCTATTTGTCGCTTCATAATATCTCGTTGTCCATTTAAAGCATCCGATACAATTCATTCTGTTTTAACAATAAAAACCCATCCCCTCATCCCCTCATCCCCTCATCCCCTCATC
>NZ_JADEWU010000039.1:0-49854 GCF_015207485.1 Planktothrix mougeotii LEGE 06226 | reverse complement strand
TTCCGGTGGTTATAATTCTACCCCCAAAACCGGAGGTGATGAAGGTTTCCAACCCGATCCCCGTTGGGCGAATGAGTTAGAAAAACTAAAACAAATGTTAGCCGCCCAAGCTGCCAATCCTTAAATTTATAGGGCTTTGTTTTAATAAAAATAAACCCCCCTGAATCAATAACAATGTTGGGGGGTTTATTTCCATTTTGCTATTCCCTTCTATAACACTTTTGCCCTTAATAACGCTACGGGTAATGCCATCATTTTTCGCCATTTGGGAACATAAGCCCGCTTGCTAAAAACATCATATTCATTGCGTTCAATTTCATCTAAAATTTGCCGATAAAGCACTAACGCCGTCCAAACAGGCCAGCGAATCTCCTCACTTAAAACACTAATTCCTCGTTCTGCTTCAGCATAGAATTTCCGTGCCCTCTGAATTTCAAAGCGCATTAATTCCTGCCAACGATCATCAACAATTCCCTTAAATAAATCCTCTTCTGTATAATTAAATAAGGCTAAATCATCTAAGGGTAAATAAATCCGTCCTCGTCGGGCATCTTCCCCCACATCCCGCAGAATATTGGTGAGTTGGTTGGCAATTCCTAATGCGATCGCTTCTTGATTGGGAATGATAATTTCTGGGTTAGGATTCCAAGGGGTAATTACCGGAGGAGCAACACCCATGACCGCCGTTGACATTAACCCCACCGTTCCCGCCACCCGATAACAATAGAGTTCCAACTCCTCAAAGGTTTGATATCGGTTGCGGTATAAATCCATGCGTTGACCCGCAATCATATCTCGAAAGGGTTGAATATCCAGAGGGAAACGACCCAGGGTATCCACCAGTGCCACATCTACATCATCCCTAGGATGCCCTGCAAATAAAGCTTCCAGGTGTTCTTCCCAACGATCTAAGGTTTCCTCCGTTGTTGTTGCTGCCATTGGCCCATCGACCAACTCATCAGTCCGACGGCACCAAACATAGATCGCCCAGATCGCCCGACGCTTGGCTTCTGGCATCAATTGAGTGCCTAAATAAAATGTCTTGGCATACTCCGCAGTAACCTGACGGCAGAGTTCATAGGAGTCTTCCAGTGATGCCAGAGTTCTCATGCACGGAGATTTAGAAAGTTGTAGCATTCGTTGTTCTGCTGACCGACGATGGATGGGCTAGGAAGGAATAGGACTTGGGGAAGCAACGTTAGCCGATGGCGCAGACAAAGCCAAAAAACGATCCGAAGTCAAATCTTCTTGAATCGCCTGTGCTGTCAGCTTACCAGAAAGCACAGCCCCTTCCATACTGGCCAAATAACGCTGCATCGTGTAATCTCCAGTCAGATAGAAATTAGGAATAGGCGTTTTCTGGGATGGACGATGGGCTTGTCGCCCAGGAGTCGCTTTATAAACGGAACGCGGCGTTTTCACGACGTGGGATTTCAGCAATTTAGCGGGGTGGGGGATTTCCTCTGGGAAGAGTTTCTCCAACTCTGCCATTGTCGCTGCCACGATGTCCTCATCCGATTTACTAATCCAATCCTTTGCCGGAGCCAATACCAATTCCAGCATAGAACGGTCAGGATTGGAATACTCTTTACAGGTATTACTCATATCTGCATAGACACTGAGTAAGGGAGAACGGGAAAACAGCAAATGGTCAACATTTGTTAACTTGCGATCAAACCACAAATGCACGTTAATCACCGGCACCCCTTCTAACCCCTCTAGCTGTTTGAAATAGTCCATGTCTTGCCAAGGTTGGGGTAACATCACCTTCAAGGGATCAACGGGCATGGCAGAAACGTAGAGATCGGCCGTTAACACCTCATGGTCGGTATCGTTTAACCCGCGAATTAAGAAGCCTTTGACGGTTCCATCGGAGTTGAGTAAAAATTCTTTAATCGGGGCATTGAGACGAACTTCTCCGCCACGTTCTGTGATGTAATCTACCAGAGGTTGACAAAGGCGTTCCGTGGGAGAACCGTCTAAAAATGCCATTTTAGAACCGTTCTTTTCTTGGAGAAAACGGTTTAAGGCGGTTAAAATCACCGTTGAGGAGATTTCATCGGGGTTGATGAAATTTAAAGCTTTAGACATGGCAATAAACACCTCTTTCTCAACCCTCGGCGGAACGTTGTGGAGTTTCAGCCATTCTGAGAAAGAGTATTTATCCATCTCCTCGACGTATTTTTGACCCTGGAGCATGGCGGGAATTAACCCTAAACCAAACCGAATTTTTTCCGGCCAGGTCAACATATCATTATTACGGAGAATTGCCACTACCCCGTTAAAGGGGGCCGGGAGATTAGGAAAGTCAAACCGGGAATAGGTTCCGGGTTTCTCCGGTTGGTTGAAGATCATGGAATGTTCTTTCCATTGCAGCCGATCTTCGATGTCCAGTTCTTTGAATAACTGCAACATATTGGGATAAGCCCCGAAGAAAATATGCAACCCGGTTTCGTACCAGTCGCCGTCTTCATCTTTCCAGGCTGCGACTTTCCCCCCCAATACGTCCCGTCGTTCTAAGACGATAGGAGTGTGACCAAGATCGGTGAGATACTTGGCACAAGCCAGTCCCGCTAAACCTGCTCCAGCGATCGCAACTCGCATCAATAACCCTTCTGAATGTTTTCTTAATGTTTTTTCTGATTATACGTTACATCTTGTTACATTTAAAGCCAACAAGGTCAAAAATTCTGGCGTGGGGGTGAGTCTTCATAGTTTTGGGTGAGGCGTGGCTCATCCCTACGGGTTTGATTCAATGATCAGCTTTAATTAAAAGGGTAGATCAATCAGTAATTCAGGTTTAATGCGATTTAAAGGGGGATGTTCTGGATCATGTTCCCAACAAACAGGATTTTCAAGGATATATTTTCTAATAGGATTTAAAGCCATTTCATCTTGGATAATTTCTTCATAATAATCTCGTTGCCAAATTAAGCCTTGACCGGAATTATTACAAATTTTATTAATCAATTTAGAAACAGAAGATTTATACCAACCCACAACAGCACCCAAGGATTTTGGGGCAGCACCATGAGGTTGTTGTGTTGATTTTGCTGAGATTTCTAGTTGTGATAATGAGGCTTTCTGTAGGGGCGAGGCGCGCCTCGCCCCTACGGGGAATTGAGGATCTGAAAGGATTTCATGAAAGATTAAAATGCCATGAATATGATTGGGCATAATCACAAAATAATCTAATTCAACATGAGGAAATGTTTCAGGAATTTGTTGCCAGATATTGAAGGCGATCGCACCTAAAGAATTAAATCGCATTTCACCTTGAACAATATCTCCAAACAAACATTGTTTTTCTTTTGTACAAATTGTAACAAAATATCCCCCAGGCTGAGTATAATTGTATCCTTTTAAACGAATAGAACGACGATGATGAATTTGTGGATTGTAGGGCATATTAATTTAATAATAAGTTAGAGTAGACATCCAAACTCTACATTTTTAGTGTCAGTCAGGGTGAGGCGCGCCTCACCCCTACGATAAATTGGATTTTTGATTAGGCTTTCTATAGCTCATTTAGGGTGAATTTCAGAGATTGGTAATAACAATGTTTGCTCAATCTCATTACGCACTTCTGGTGATACCACACAACAACCATTAAGACAATCAACTAATAATTTATTGGCATCGTAATACTGTTGTAGTAATTTTCTCTGATCATCCCTGAATTGCCAATCACAGCCCATGTTAAGATAGTTAATCTTCATACTTCTAAATTGAGCAGTCCAGTCTTGATTGTTGACTCTCCACCATTCATCAAGATACTGCCAGCGATAACATTGCTCTGTGCTAGAGGCATCTTTAGCAAGATAGTATTCAATTGGTGGTAAAATTGCTAGTACATCAGAGTTAAAGTAACTACTAATTGTAGCTTTAAAGTAGATTTTATTAGAAAAACATGAATGCAGATAATAATAATCAAGATTAGGACTTTGATAAAACTTATTGAGTAGTCTTATTGACGTAAGCTGAGGATTAAAGTAACCGTTTGTAAATTTATTGATTAATAAAAACATTGCAAATTCATAAGCCATGATATCAGGCCTAGAAAAAAATCCATAGCATAAATCATACAATGCTTGAAAGTCAAAACTAAACTGAGAATCAATTTTGAGGAATAAATGATCTTCTGGATTTTTTTCTAAGTCTTGAAAGAAAGCTAAATACAGTGCTTTTACTGACGCATCTTTATATTTTGAGTTAGCTAATCGTGTTTTTTTGTCTACCCATTTTAGAAAATGTTGTAATTCAATTTCTGAGGATAAAATATGATCAATCTTTTGCTTCATTAATATTACAAGTAAATCAGCATTCTGCAACATTTGAGCGGTTAGTAAAAATATTTCACGCCATCGCTTATCAGTGATATGATCAAAAAGGTTTCGTAAAGTCTTTTCTTCAGAAAATTTAACAATTTTTATCGATGTTAAATACTCCTGAAACGTCAAGTGAGAAAAAGAATAAATTTTTTGCGCCCTCTCCACCAATAGTCCATGCTGTGCTTCAATTGATTTCAATATTGCCTCACTATCCAGTTGTAAAGCTTCTAGGTCTTTTTGGGCATCATGTAAATTGTTAATATAATCAGAAATATACTGCTCTAATTCTTTCTGTTTAAAGAAATACTCTCCTCGCTCAAAGGTTGTTAAAGCAATTTGACTTAGTAAATCTTTTTTTCGCTGCAATGATAGATTCTTATAAACCTGATCTCGTTCTATGTTTCGTGTTTCATCCCATTTTTTTAGTAAAATATCAATTCCTTCCTCATAAAGTTCTGAACGATTAGCCGGAAATTTTAGTGAGTCTTCAAAAACTAAACAGAGTAACGTTAGAAGTAGTGGATTAGTGGCTAATTCTTGAATTCGACGATTTTGCTCAAGCTGTTCAATAAATTGTTCTGTTATAGCTGATTCTTCACCGTTAAACCATTTGCCAACAAAAGTGTTAATCTGTTTTTTATCAAAATCTGCAACTTCAACCTCTGTAAATTTATCAAAATTATAGGCTTTGGCTGCAATTCTACAAGTTATTAAAAATTGATTTCGGCGAAACTTTTCCGATAAATCAAGAACTTGCTTGATCACACGGCTGTTATCCTCAGCTTTTACTTCATCCAAACCATCTAGTAAAATCAATAACTTACCCCGTTTCAATAGAACAGCTATCTGTTCAGAAGAGATATCACAATCAGCAAATATCTCGGTGATATATTCCAATAAACTAGGTTTTTCTTCCACTTCTGCAAATTGCTTGAGTGTAATAAAAATTGACACGCAATGCTCTTGAAAATTACCCAGATTACACTGAATGGCTAAATGTTTTAAAAACGTAGTTTTTCCAGACCCTGGCTTACCCAAGACCATTAATTTTGAATATTTTTTAACCGCTTCTTGTCCTGGTATCCGTTCGTCAGTTACTCTACCAAGCCCAAAGCGATCAAAGTTTTTTGAGTTAAAGTCTTGCAACAGTTCATCAATTTCGTGTCGTCGATGACTTGTAATTTTTTCCAGAATATTAACGTTAGTGTAGAGGTCACGGACATCAATGGGTTGTGACATTGTGAGCGATCGCATTGTGCCACATTGGTCTTGAATTATTTCATAACACTTCTGACGTACTTCTTGCACTAAATCATTTAGTTCATCCTCTGACAGATTAGAGGTTTGAGGGTCAGAAACCTTAAATTTCTGATACTCAGTAGTTAGAAAATTGAGCAAGCGACCATACTTACCTGGGCCTTTGCCATTAATACTAAACTTCTTGTAAACATGACTCATTCGAGTGCGAAGTGCTGTGTCAGAGATATGAAGTTCTGTTGCTATCTCTAATTCAGTCTTTTTATTGTTAAACCAGATTACAAAAGCATCTTCTTGCTCTGCTGAAAGCTCATATTTACGAGCCATTTCAATTAAAAATTCACGAGGTAGCGACATTAACCTATTTCTCCATGACTTGAAAGCCAATTCAAGATCTTCAATCTAGTGTTAAACCAGAGTTAAGACTACTCTGATATTACTTATTCTGGATCAAAAAGCAGTTGAATAGTAGGCTACAACTAAAGATTATAGATAGGTCAGCCTAAGTCAGTCTAAGTCAGCGTTAACTTGAGAGATATCTCCAAAGAAAAATTGCGAGATTGAATTTAGCGATTTTTTGGAGATTATTTTTATGAAAGGAACGTACATCAACGGACGGTTTTACTACCAAGACAAAAAAGGTATTCGACTACCAGCTGTTACCACCATACTTAAGGCTACACAACCTATTAAGTCTGTTGCTGCTCTTTCTAATTGGCGGAATAAAGTTGGGAATGCAGAAGCAACTCGTATTACTTCAACAAGTCGTCAACGAGGAAAATTATTGCATCAGTGGGTTAAGGACTATTTACAAGGGTTATCTCCCGTTGCTGATAGCCTAATTAAACCCTATTGTTATAGTGTTCAATCCATTTTAGAGAAACTCAGCGATGTACAGTTAATTGAGACAGTTGTGCCAAATTATTTGGAAGGATATGCTGGAAAAGTTGATTTAGTTGCTCGTTATCAAGATGTTCCATGTATTATTGAATTGACAACGGCTGAACAACCGAAACAGAAAATAAGTAAACTTTACGATAAGCCATTACAACTGGCTGCTTATGGAGGTGCAATTAATCGATATTATAGAGATAGTTTGTTTGGTTCTAAGATTGTTAACGGTTTGATTATTGTCGCGCTTCGGGATCAAGATGCTGAAGAATTTCTGATGGAACGGAAACAATTAATTATTTATTGGCAGGAATGGTTACAACGGTTGGAAAAATATGTTGAAAAAGCTGCCTGATCAATAATTCTCAGCGTTAAATAGGAAATATCTTGGGTGGCTTTCCCTAGGGGTGGCTTCAATACGTTAACCTAAAATATCCTAAAACCTACCCCTAAGAGATGAATTTACCCCATAGCTGAACGTCCTTGTTTTCCTAATTTAAAGAATACAAAATAACCTAAACACAGAATATAAAATGCTAAACCCACTAAAGCTAAAAAGCCTAAAAATTGCTCAGTTAAGTTGGGATGAAAGGTTGCTTTATATAACCAAGGGGGATCTAACCATACCCGACAATTTGGATCGGCTAATAATTCTTTTTGACCTTTAAAAAATGCACAATGTAGGAAAGGAATGAAAGCGATCGCACCTAAAGTATTATAAACGGTCACAGCCCACCGCCAAGCCGTAAAAACTAACTTGAGGGCTGAAGCGGGCATTTCTGAAACTTCTTCATTGAGATCCACCCAAAACCAGAGGCTAATCGGAATTAAAATCCGTGCCATTATTGAAGAGAGAAAACTAATCGGTAGAGCCGCGATCATTAAATAAACGGTAATCATCAACAAACTAGCAACACGCCAATAGATAACCATTAACCGTTGAATTGCTTCTACTTTCCCAACAAACGCCCAAATTGAGATGATTAACGGCAGGATAACTGTAAAGATAACCGCTAATCGATAATCCATCCAGACGAACGGTTGAATCCAAGGAGATTGTACAGCCAGTAAAGGATTGAACATTCTGAATCATCAAACCCAATATTATAAAAATTAAGCAACTGGGTTAACTCTAGTTAAATCCCAGTTGCTTATCAATCAGCAAACTTTAGAGAAGAGTTCTTCCCTGATCAAATGGTTGATTAATCTTCATAGAGCCGACATTCAGCAGCATCGGGGTTATCGTCGCAATAAACTTGGAAAGAAGTTTTGGGTTTTTCTTGTTTTTGGTGTGAAGCTTCAGCTTGTAATTCTTCCACAGCATCCCAAGCTGCTGCACATTCTTTAGAATTAGCACCGCTAACATCGCAGACGGTACGCGCTTCTTCTCGTTCTTTCTCGATGAGTTCGTTGATGTTGTTCATAAACCTTTCGTTAAATCCAATCTACTAAGTACAGGTTCTAATCCCACTTTAGAACATTAAGTAAGGGTTACTCACTCTGTCCATTTTACTGCCGAGTGCAGCCAAAGTCTGGATTTCCCCCCTCACTGTAATACATCAGTCTTAATCTAACCACAACTTCAAGCTGGATTTTTTAAGATTTGCTGACGTTGAACTAATTGTGTTACAGATCATTGACACTCCCTCACCTTGGAACAGTGGGGATTCTTGAGCTAACAACCGCCCTTTCGAGTTCCCCCTACTTAGGTCTTACATTGTTATGTTCCATCCGAGCAGGCTAGAAAATCACTTGTTATCTAGTTGCCCTGTTTGTGGATGGCTCTCCAAGCGTTTTGGTATTTCAACCCAGATTTGGGTATGCCCTACCCTATCTGTCTGACGACAAAAAGTTTTGACTTGTTCTTTCACCGAGTTTTCGGTTACTATCCTGTTTAAAGAGTATTCGGTAGCTCTTGCTTGTCTGATTTCGCCCTCAAAAGTGCTGCACTATTTCAGCAGAATTTTCACAATGTGCGCCGGAATTTCAACCTGAAAGCATCAATATTTTACCACAAAGTCCCCCTAAAAGGGGGAGGTTTTAAACCCAATTAATTGATAAATTATGCCAGATTGGGTCACTCTTGGACATGGGCAACTCTGGAGTTAACCCAGATGGCAACGGTCAGAAATAGTGTATCTGCTGTATTTCTACACAATCTGCTATCTTAACACAAGAGAGCAGACTATTCAGGGAGGGCGAAAATGGCAGAATCGACAACCAAACCGATGCGCTGGGTGAGTGCTTTATCCCAACGTCCTTCATTAGAAGCGGCGATTAAGGAAGTCGTGGAACTAGCTCAAGATCACCTGCGCGCTTCTCCAGATTTAGGCTTAGTCTTTATTTCCTCTGCCTTTGCCAGTGACTATTCCAGATTAATGCCGTTACTCCAAGAACAGCTTTGTCTTCCCACTTTGATTGGTTGTGGTGCTGGGGGGGTTGTGGGGATGAATTCTAGGCATCAAGCTCAAGAAATCGAGGGAGAACCTGCTCTCAGTTTGATGTTGGCCAATTTACCTGATGTTAAAGTTCATCCGTTTCATATATCCGCCGACGATTTACCCGATTTGGATAGTCCCCCGGATCAGTGGGTGGACTTAATTGGGGTAAAACCGGAAGATCAGCCGCAATTTATTATTCTTGTTGATCCGTATTTCGGTCAAATCAATGATTTTTTGCAAGGTTTAGACTATGCCTATCCGGGTTCGGTGAAAGTGGGAGGACTGGCCAGTACGGGTGTCATGGGAGGAACAACGGGAGTGTTTTGTGGTTCCCGACGGTACTCGGAAGAAATTGTCGGTTTAGCCTTGCACGGGAATATTGTGATTGAAACCATTGTCGCCCAAGGTTGTCGTCCCATTGGCCATCCCTACCGAGTCACCCAAGGGGAACGCAATATTGTCTTAGAAGTGGAAACTCAAGGGGAGGATGGGGATTTGGAAATGGCTTCTTCTGGGGTATCCGTGCGTTTATCCCCCTTAGAAGCGTTGCAAGACCTCGTACAGGACTTAAACGAAGAAGATCGACAACTTGCTCAAAATTCCCTGTTTGTTGGGGTTGTGCGGGATGAATTTAAACAAAAATTAGAACCGGGAGATTTTTTAATCCGTAATTTAATTGGGGTTGATCCGAGGGCCGGGGCCATTGCCATTGGCGATCGCGTTCGTCCAGGACAACGGATTCAATTTCACCTGCGCGATTCTCGCACCTCCGCAGAAGATTTAGAATTGTTAATGGAACGCTATCAACGACAAGCTTCTTCTTTTCCCGAAGAACTGACTAATGCGGCGGCGTTAATGTTTTCCTGTTTAGGACGGGGAGAGGGACTTTATGGGGAACCTAACTTTGATTCTGAACTCTTCCGACGGTATTTGAACATTCCTCTGAGTGGCTTTTTCTGTAATGGTGAGATTGGCCCTGTTGGAAATGGAACATTTTTGCATGGTTATACCTCGGTCTTTGGCATTTGTCGGCAAAGGAAAAATTAACCTTTCTACAATGATCACAAGAGGAATAAAGAGTTGTACCAACCTATCGAGTAAAAACTCAGTCTTTAAAATTTATGAAGCGAAATTCAGAGCATCTTTTAGCCTTGGAACAATTATTTAAAGTCGGCATTGATCGGACTGATTCGATGCTAGAAACAATTACTCGATCCCCGATAAAATTAAAATTACTTTCTTTGGATCTATTCCCCCCCCAGCATTTGACGCTTCAACTGGAAAAACAGTTAGGTTCAACGGATCTCAAGGCAATGGAATTGGTATTTACAGGAGAGTTTCAAGGGAATAGTCAACTCATGTTTCCTAAATCCACTGCCGGGATGTTAATTGATTTAATTGATAACCAAGATCGGCGAAAATTAGATAAAGATGTGTTTGAAAAAGCCATTTTTAGTGAAGTTGGTAATATTTTTTATAATGGGATTATGGGAGTCATTAGCACCTTATGTGAATATGGAATTACTTATATGATTCCTAAATATAAAGAAGGAAATCTCAGACAGTTACTCTTAGGAACGTTATCTCCTAAATATTCACTAGCCGTTATTGGAACAGTTCAAACGTTCCCCGACCGCAATCTTGTTTTCTGGTTTCAATTTGATACCTTAGATAAATTGTTAGCCCAAAGCAGTAATCTTTCAGATTATTTTGATGTTTAAGGGAATTACGAATTACGAATTACGAATTACGAATTACGAATTACGAATTACGAATTACGAATTACGAATTACGAATTACGAATGGGGAACAAGGAACAGGGAACAGGAAAGAAATTTTAACTTTTAGTCCCTGAGTCCTGAACTTTTTTTAGGATAAAATTAACTGAGCAAAATTATCAATCTGATCCGTTGCACTAAATCCTTCAAAGTAACGGCGAACAGTTGGCGGAAACACTTCAAAGTTAAATTGAGCATCTCCGTTAGCAATATCTGCCCAAAAATAGCGGAGATGAGGAACTAATTTCTCAGCTTCTTGAACGGTTAATTTTAAGGGTGGATTCGTTAATAATTTCATCATAAAAGGAAAGGAACGCTCACCCATCCATTCTCTTGATTTTAACGGTAAATCCGGCCAATCTTCAACGGCAGTAATGCGATGGGATTCTATTTTCAAGACGGGTTTTCCTTGAGCATTTGTATTGACATGAATGACTCGATAGGGATGGGGATAACTGACTAATGATCCTGTTGTAATATCATAAATTCCTTGCCATTGAGCAATATCTTGGACGTGCAAATGTCCGGTAAAAACTAACTGCACTCCGGCTTGTTTTAATAAATTCAAAAAGCGAGGGGCGTTTTCTAACATATACCGTCGTCCCAACGGATTTGTCGCTTGTCCCGGTAAATGTTCAATCACATTATGATGAATCATCACGAAAACCAATTGATTTTTAACTTGGGATAATACCTGTTCTAGCCACTCTAACTGTTCTTCTTGTAAACAGCCGATTTGATTACCCTGGCCATCAAAATGATTGGAATTTAATCCGATTAATTGTAAACCGGGTAAAATTTCTTGGGTATAATCTAAACCTTGAGGTTGTTGATATCCAAAGGAACGATAATACTGAGAAAATTCGTGAAAACCAATTAAATTTTTCTGACTTTCTAAAGCAGGAAGATCATGATTTCCGGGAATAACATAAACTGGGTAGGGAAGCTGGCTTAACCGTTGACTTAACCATTGATGATTGTCTCGTTCTCCATGTTGGGTTAAGTCTCCAGGTAAGAGGAGAAAATCTAAATCTAACTGTCCTAAATGCTCTAATACCAGTTCTAAAGCAGGAATACTCACTTCAACTAAATGAAAGCGATTGGGATGATCCCAAATGGTCTGGGGTAGGGCAATATGCAAATCACTGACAACGGCAAATTTAAAATTTAAGCTCATAAAGAAATCAGTATAAAGGGAAATAAAAAGGCATTGCTTAACACCAAAATTGACCGGATTAGGGTATGAGATAACCGGAATCAATGTGTTTCATGAGATTGATTTTGTAAATCGGCTTTGATATCTTTATTAAAAGAATATAGCGAAATTAACGGGGGATTTTAAAGTATATTAAGAATTTTAATATTTACGTTACATTTCTTGATATATTTACGACGATTTGTTTGAGTAAAAATCTCTATCTTGTTGAAGGATTGGGATTAAAGTTTTTATATTTTTTTCTTTATGTAAATAAAATAAGACGAGATCTTCATCTTTGAACAAAGTTCATTGTAACGACAATCTGTATTTTTGAATACAGAAAAATGATTGTTTTTATGAATGTCAATCTGTATATATACTCATTTTTAATATAAGTCTAAAAAGTGTTGAAATTCTTTAAGAAGTGTAATACAATCTTTAAATAATTGTTAAAGATTTTTTAGCAGTATACCGATGCACAAGGACTATTACGGCTTATTAATCTCCGCGCTAAGTGTCCGTCATCGCTGGAAATGGCAAATTATTCTTCCTTATGGCGGGTATTTGACCTCCAGCGAAGACTATTCATCTGCCGAAGATGCTCTCAGTGGCGGAAAATGTTGGGTAGAACGAGAGTCAACCTTTAATGCGATTAATAGTTGTTTGGCTCAGTTTTATAGCGCGGGTGTGCTCAATCCTTCGGAATATAGTAGTTTAATGGATTCTCTGCGGGGTATTACTCAACGCTGTTAATTTGAGCCTCCAGTTGTTGAATTTGAGAGTGCCAAATTTCTAAACAGGAGGGAATTTCTTCCAAGGTCACGACTTCTAATAAATAGTTTAAATAACGCTTAAGTGTAATCCCGTGAGATTCTGGATAATCAGCACAACAATCAGAAATCATCACGGTTAAAAATCCCAATTGAGCGGTGGAAGCGGCGGTAAACAAAACGCACACAGAAGTCGCTAATCCGGCGGTGAGTAAAAAACGTTTACCTCTTGTCTGAAGATAATCAATCAGTTGGGTATTTTGACATCCATCTAAAGTGTACTTTTCAAAGACTTTTTCCCCTGGAATCTCCCTCGCACAATCTAATACCTCAGCACCGGATGTTCCTCGAATACAAATCGCACGTTTTCTTAAACGATATCGGGGTAGCCAATTAGAACTATCCGCTTCAAAGACTTCGCGTAAATGAATCACTTCTAGTTCTTCTTGGCGACAAAAGTTGAGCAGGCGACGAATCTTGTTTGGAAATTCGGGAAAAGCTGCTTGGAGTTGAGGTTCCCAAAAATCATTTTGAACATCAATTAAAAGCAGTGCAAAGGGTTGCCATTTATCAGAAAAATTAAGGCTCATAAACACATAAAGGGTAAAAGTTTAAAACAAGCAAATAGATTCGGGAGAAACGGGACATTCTTTTTTTAAAAGAGGATTCCCCATTAAATTCAGTTCTTTTAACTGGTTTAAATTGGATAAAGATTTAACTTCGGAAATCTTATTTTTTTGTAAGGAAACTGTGTTTAAATTTGATAGAGAAGAGAGGGAATTTAAACTGTTAATTTGATTTTGGCTTAAATCTAAAGTTTTAAGAGCTTTTAAGGAAGAGATAGACTTAATATCAAGAATTTGATTTTGGTTTGCGTTTAAATCCGTTAAATTGGTTAAAGATGCTAACGGGTCAAGGGTTTTAATTTGATTCAAACTAATATTAAGTTGAGTCAAATTTGTTAAAGGGGAGAGGGGTTTTAATTCAGATATTTGATTTTGGCTTACATCGAGAACGACTAGATTTTTTAAGGAAGATAGAGGAGTCAGGTTAGAAATTTGATTATCATTGAGATAAAGTTCTTGAAGGTTGGTTAAGTTGGATAAAGGACTAATATCTTGAATATTATTAGATGTAAGGTACAGTTTATTTAATTGGGTTAGAGTCCCTAAGAAATTTAAAGTTGAAATTTGATTTGCGTTTAACGCTAGAATTTTGAGGTTAGTTAAGGATTCTAAAGAAGGAATCGTGATAATTTTATTAGATTTAATATAAAGTTCAGTCAGTTGGGTTAAATTTTCTAAGAAACTCAAGTTAGAAATTTGATTAGAGTTTAAATACAGTTTATCTAACTGAGTTAAGGAGGATAAGGCTTGAATATCTTTAATTTGAGTGGAATCTAAGTGCAGTTCTGTTAAGTTTTTTAAAGGGGTTAAAGCCCGAATATCCCCCAGGGGGTTTGAATCTAAATGCAGTTCTTTTAAACGGGTTAACTTTGCTAAAGGACTAAGATTAGCAATTTGATTGGTAAACAGTTGAAGTCGTGTAAGCTGAGTTAATGTATTTAAGGGACTCAGATCAGAAATTTGATTTTTAAATAATGCTAGGTCGGTAAGATTGGTTAAATTAGATAAGGGAGTCAGATCAGAAATTTGATTAACACTAAGATCTAATTGAGTTAGCTGGGTTAAGGAGGATAACGGACGAATATCAACAATTTGGTTAGCACTCAAATGCAGTTGGGTTAAATCAGTTAAGGCGGAAAGGGGGGTTAAATCAGAAATTTGATTAGAGTTTAAATTTAGGGTTTTTAGACTCACTAAAAATTCAAGGGGAGTTAGGTCAGAAATATAAGTATTACTGAGATCGAGTTCGCTCAGATTTAATAAAGTTTGATTCGCTTGTAAACAATCGGTAGTCTCTAATTTTTTTAATAATTCATGAATAGTTTTTGCAACGTCTGAGGAAAGATTAGAGCGATTTTTACATAAATTTGTGAAATCTTGAACTTCAGGGGGTATTGAGGGAGAAGAACTAGAGGAAACGGGTTCAAACCCTTGAGAAATCACAGCACAATTGGATAATCCCAAGGTCAGTATAATTCCTACAGGGAATAACCTCGATAAAATAGGGATTAAGATCATAGAAATTTTGGGGTTTCTAATTATGAAATCGGAAACAATCTTTTACTGGAATCAGAGGGTTTAAATTCATCAATGCAAGCCGTTCGAGAGTGACCCATTTGATTAGCTTGCCAAATTTGACCACTATTAACGTCTAAACCCGTTAACCAACCATTCCCATAAACCCAAGTATCAATACAAATGGCATAGCCTAAATTTAGAGGTTTACCATTGGTTTGACGAGTATGACCACAAATCATAGTTTTTCCTGAAATATGGGGTTTAGCCGAATAAAATTTACTCGTCAAAAGTTGCTGAGTAGATTGCTCATTTAAGGGAAGTTGGGCGTCAACATTCCCATGAACAAAAAAATGGTTTTCTGTTTCCCAATAGTCTACACAACTCTTTTCCAGAAATTCCCAATGGTGGGAGGGAATATTTTCTAAATCGGTTGTTGTTTGGCTGGTTGGATAGGAAGCTAAGGTTTCATACCCTCCCCACTTACACCAAGCATCGAACTGTTTAGGAGAATTCCGCGCCTCTAACATTAAGATTTCATGGTTTCCTCGTAACGCCACTAACTGTCCGGTTTTGTGGAGGGTGATTAATCGTTCAAGTACGCCGTTAGAATCGGGCCCTCGATCAACATAATCCCCTAGGGTAATGATTAAATCATCCGCTTGAAGTTGAATCATTGACATGAGAGTATCCCACGCCATGGAACAACCGTGAATATCCGCAATCGCAATAATTCTCATAGTTAGTCGTGCACAATAACGGGGGTTCCGACTGATGCCCATTCAAACAACCATTTGGCATGATTGACTGCAACATTTGTACATCCGTGAGATACCGGAGTCCCAAATAAATTATGCCAATAGGCTCCATGAATTGCCATCCCTCCATCGTAGTACATCGTATAGGGTACATCCGGGACATCGTAGTCGGGGCCTGTCATGCGGGTCGTTTCATATTTGGTGTAGACTTTAAAGACTCCAGTACGGGTGGGGGTGTCCGCTTTTCCGGTGGAAACAATTACCGCATAAACGGGTTGATTTCCTTCCCAAGCAATTAACCGTTGTCGAGATAAATCTATTAAAATCCAGCGTTCTGATGATTTCTGTAATTCCATCATATTACGCGCAATTAAGTTGTGTTCTTCATTGGCGATCGCTAAATTTCCTTCGGTCAATCCTACCATAACTGTTAGAATTGCCCCCGTTGCTAAAATTTTTAAAGGCTGGAATTTTTTTAAAGAAAAGTTAGGGGTAGAATTGCATCTATTGAAGGGGTTAAAAAGGGAAAAAACGATAGGTTTTAGGAAAGCGTTTGGGGTTTTCATGATCTACTCCTCTTATTGAATTCAATGCAGATGAATGGGTTGGGGGATTAGATAGAATTAGAGGTTCAAATCCCTAGAGATTGATGACTGGATCGCGACGCTATCCCTGCTAATTTCTCTTAATTACAGGGTAATTCTAAGACGGTCGATTGTCAAAGGGGATTGACAACAAATTTTGATTGCCCTTGTCAAGATTGCTTCACCGATTTAATTGGAAATTTCGGATAACTGTTGCAGGAGTATTTGGGTTTTTTGTGCGATGGCATCCCAATTTTGTTCTATGATTAAAGTAGGGGGAAATAAATCTCCGGCTAGTCCTACCGCGATCGCTCCCGCTTGAATAAAGGCAACGGCATTGTTTAACGTTACCCCTCCCGTGGGAATTAGGGGGATATTTCCCATCGGCCCTTTTATACTTTTAAGATAATCCACACCGCCAACGGCAGAAATCGGAAATACTTTAACACAACTGGCTCCAGCTTGCCAGGCTGTGATAATTTCTGTAGGGGTTAAAGCACCGGGAATGATGGGAATTTCCGCTTGTTTTGCGGCTTGAATCATTGCCGGGTTAGTATGGGGAGAAAACAGAAATTGAGCCCCCGATGCGATCGCATTTTTGACATCTTCAACGGTGAATAAGGTTCCGGTTCCAATCACACAGTCAGGTAATTCAGAGCGTAACTCTGCAATTAATTCAGGAGCTTGATCACTATTCCAAGTAATTTCAATTAACCCCATTCCTCCGGTGGCGGTTGCTTGTGCCATTTGTTTTCCCAGTTGTCGTTTAGGAGCGCGGATAACTGCGATCGCGCGATATTGTTTTAACAGAGATAACCAAATTTCAGAAGTCACTGTCCGTTTAAAATGCGTTTAAATTTAATAAATACTGTAATTATTATATCATCTTTTAAGCCCAAAAACCTTAATCACCGTCAAGGCTAGATTCTCCAAACTTCTCCTTAAAATTCCGAAGATTAACATTTACAAGCTGAAGTCTTTCAAGAAAAATCCGCTAGTTTAAAAGATCGTTTTTTTCCCTGGTTTGTTCAGATCCCTTCCCGACGGTTGTTTCTCCTCTCTGCTTAAATTAGGATTTCTTAATCTTCCTTAAGGTAAGACCCACACCACCTAAGTGTTAACTGAGTTATAATGTATTGATTATTGAGAAAGGAGCGTTAGTCATGGATCGAGATCAACGGCTAATTTTATCAGCATTTAGTCATGGTGCAATTTTCTTTAGTGCTACGATAGTCGCCATTGGAATTCCCATTGGGATTTTATTTTTCTCCCAAGATCCGGTTGTTAAAGCAAACGCGAGAGAATCGTTAAATTTCCATATTAATTTATACATTTATGGATTTGTATTTTGGATTCTCACCTTTCTATTAATCGGGTTTCCTTTATTATTAGTTTTGGCTCTCGTTAGCTTTATTATGCCGATTTTGGCAATTATTTCTGTGGTTTCTAACCCGGATAAACCCTATTCTTATCCGTTCATTTTTCGGATTGTTGAAGGATAAGAGTATTGATTTTTATTCAGGAAGGTTGATCAAGTTATCTCGATCAATTGAAGTTTTTAGGTCGGGTTCATAGGTTTTAACGCTGGGAGGGAGAGACACTAAATCCTCAATATTTTTTAACATGGCTTGACAAATGGCATCAAGCTGTAAATCGTTTTCGTCATAACCAAACGGATTTTCAATTTGGCGGGCTATTTCTTCAATTCCCAGTAAGGTAAAACTGATAATCGCCACCACCAACCCTGTAAATGCTTCTAAATTATTAACAACTTTTAACGGTAAAATCAAACAATAAATTAATAAAATTTGTTGTAGATGAATTTGATAAGCCAAAGGAATAGGAGTTTTTAAAATTCGTTCACAAGCTCCTAAAACATCCACCATAGTATCTAGGAGTTTATATAAAGCAGTCAATTGATAAATATGCAGATGATGCTTTTTATTTTGATCTTGTAAATAATCGCCTATCCAAAAGGCAATTTCCAGAGGCGGATGATTCATCTTGAGCAGTTTTTGATATTGTTCGGGAGAAACTAAAGCCTCAATTTCAGGATTAATTTGTTCTCCTCTGAGATGAATTTTTGTAGCGACGGCAAAAGCAACTAATAATTTTAATACGGCAATTTTCTCATCAGTTTCACTGACTTCTTTTTCAGGAACTATTAACCAAATTTGACGGGCAAAATTTCTAACAGTATTAACTAAAGTTCCCCACAATTTTCGGCCTTCCCAAAATCGATCATAAGCCGTATTTGTTCTAAAAACTAATAATAAACCGAGAACTAAATCAGGAAAAACTAAATAGCTCAATGCTTCAGTAGGGAGGGGGAAACCTTGAATCTCAAATATAGAAACTAGAATGCCCAAGGTTGTGCATAAAAGTACACGGGGCATAATGGCTGGAATGACGGAGCTTTTAATACGAATTGCTAACTGAAACCAATTGTTTTCAATCGTAGACATAGAGGATTTTAACTTGTTCTTCTCCTGACCATTTTCGTTAACAGATTATCCGGCTGAAGGTCGCAATTCTACGATTTTATTTCCTTCTACAGTGGGGGTTGGGGTTTGAGCATTTAACTTTTGATTGAGTTCTCGAATTCGTCGAGATAAGAGGCGAATAATATTAATCGCAATACCTGGGGTTTCATCAATAGCATCATAAAGCTGCATTTGCGTCAATACTAGACATTCACACTGTTCTAAGGTGCTAACAGTGGCTGAACGAGGTTCGGCATCAAATAAAGACATTTCGCCAAAGCAGGTTCCTTTTCCTAACTCAGCCAAATTGCGATCGCCAATATGAACTCGCACCCGTCCAGAGACGACAATATAAAGTGCTCTTCCTTCTTGACCTTCGGTAAAAATACTATGTTCTTCGGGGAAGGATAACTCATCCATGACCGATGCTAGACGGACTAAAAAATCGTCTCGCAATTCTTTAAAAATCGGGACACCCCTGACAAATAAAAGGCGTTCAACGCTGGTTAACATAGGTTTACTAAAATTTAAAATTTTCAGATTTTAGGAGCAGGGTCGGGTTCCACACACCCTAGTTAACAGGCAAGATGCCTGTTCCACACAGCCTACTTCACTCCAAGTTGCACCATAAATTCCTCAACTTGGGCTGCGACTAAACGATCAGGATCGTTTTGTAGCATTGGCAATAATTCTATCAAAGCCCGTTGAGAGGCAATCTTTAGATATGCTAAGACAGCTTCTCGAACAAACCCGGTGGGATGGCGCAAGGACATAAGGGTTTGTTCGGCTGTTAAGCTCCAACGAGCGCTTCTGGCCAGATGAAAACAACAAGCTAGGGCCCAGTCCGATAGAAAATGACGGTATTCTAATAAACGGCGGAGGCGATCGCTGGGTTTAAGCGGTTGATAATTGACTAAATCGGATAAATTCTCCAATTTCTCGATTTTAGAGTGCTGATCGAGAACGCTAATTAAGGCGCGCTTATGAACAATATCAACGACATTATCCAGGATTTCTAAACCTCGCGCTACATTAGAAGAAGAATTGGACTGAATATTAAAAGAAGCCGCTTGAATTGAGCTATGAGGATACAAAAACTTCATGAGCAAAAAGCAGCGATCCACCGCATCAACTTCTAATCCTTCTAAGGCTCTTTTTAATAGTTGTTGAGGAGATTGCAGATCGGGGATACCGGGAGCAAAGGGGTCAAAGGTATCGGAATCTTCTGAGTCCGACAGTATAGGTTTTTCTAAGGACAAATCCAGCAAAGCGGCATAAATTTGACCAATAAACATTAACTCCTGCTCAATTAAAACCTCTACCCCTGTTCGTCCTACTCGATCTAATACCCCTTCAATTCCCGCATCTTGAGGAATTTTTAGTAAAATTTTCAAGATATTGCGCCGGGTGGTTCCCCAGGAAATCATTAATTCACTAATGAGGGTATCGAGGGCTTCAGTGGTAGCAATTTCACCCAAAGCTGTCCAAGCTTGTAAGCGAACTAAATCGGGTTTATAGATATCACTAGCTTGCTGCATTAATAGAGGAATGGCTTCATTTCCCAATCTGACAAGAGCTTGTAAGGCTGTATCCCGTGTAGAACGATAGGAGAGTGCCTTCATTAATGAGGGATAGTATTCTTCCAAATGGGTTGAAGCAATGACATCTAACAAGGCACAACGCACCCGCAAAGATTCATCCTGTAATAAATCGTTAAGATAGAGGCGGAGTCCTTGTAAATAATCCGCTTCTCCCAGGGCGCGAACCCCCATCACCCGTTCCCGTTCTTGGCCAGAGGTGATCATGCGTCGGATGGTGTTGGTGGCGGCGGCTTTTTGTTCGCGATCGCCTCGACGTAAAATTAAGGCGGCGGCGGTTCCCCGGACAACGGGATCAACTTTATTTTGGAGATAGGGACGCAGTTGTTCAATGTCGGGGTTGGTTTCCGTTAACCAGAGATATCGTAAGGCTAGGGCGAGAACTTCTGGGGGAAGATTGCTTTGGGTAAGGGCTCGAATGTCTTCTAAATAAGCTGGATTTGGATGATTCAGCATGATTTCTAGGCTTTGACGCTGGAGGCTAGGGGAAAGGCTATTGAGCAAAGGAACCAGGGTTTCCCCAACATTTTTCGCATCCAGTTGACTCAAGAGTTCAATACACGATCGCTTATCCGCGTCTTCTCCCGGTTTTTTCAAGGTTTCAACCACATTGCGCTTGAGTTGGGGCATATCGATGTCTGAGACACTCAACCGTCCCCGTTCGGCACTGCGAACCAGTAAACTGACATATTGGGCTCGAATCAACCAAACGACAAACAACCAAACCAAAGCCATTAGGATGATCAAACCCACGAACACTAATCCCTGTTCACTGTGTAACTGGGTTTCGCTAGAGTTGGGTAAAATGATACTGGTGAGCCAAAGGGTGATTAAAATCAGTACCCCCGTCACCCCCGTTGACATGGGTTCAAACACCCCGTTCACCATAGATTGAATATCGCTGCGAACGTGATCCGGTAGGGGTTGAAATAAAACGGCTCCGGTGGTTTCAATTAAGGTGTAATGGAATAATTCATCTAAAAACCGCAGGATCACAAATCCCACAAACACAGAAAATAGTCCAGTGATCCCACCAATTAAGGAAAATGTTCCTAAAATAATCACCCCAACGGGTAAAACAATGGCGGTTACAAAGACCCCCGTGCGTTCAACCAAACGGCTAGAACCGAACCATTGAGTTAAGACTTGAGAAACACTTAAAATCCCTTCAAAAATTCCCAGGAAGCTAACAATGCCACTGGCTCCGGTTGCATCATTTTGAAATTCCAACTGACTAAAAAATTGGAAATCTACTAAAACATATAACGCTTCTGCTAGAACAAAAAAGGAGACTAAAGGAATCACATACCCTAATACTGGGCCTTTGAGGTTGCGAGTGCTAAATTCTTGTTCTTCGTCTTCCGGTGTCCAGCGTGTGGAATCTGGGAAGGATTGACCATAGCGTTGAGATAGATAAAATAATATTCCGGCGGCTAGGAGTACCATGACACCGGAAACCAAGGTGACGTTATTGAGTCCAACGAGTCTTAATAGCACGGGTAGGGAAAATCCACTAATTACCCCAGCCACTAAAAATCCGCTACTAATAATCGGATAAGTGCGTTTAATTTCTCGAATATTAAACAGTTGGTTAGCGGTGATGGAATTATTTAAGTCGTTGAGAACATAAGAGGCTTCCACCCATAACCACATTAAAAATAGCGTTATAAATTGAACACTTAACCCTAATATTTTAACCTCGGATAACCCCATCCCCCAGCGAAATAAAAACAAAGGAATTGCCATCATCACAAAGATAATCACAATTGCCCGACGCAGGGGAAATACTTTTTGCAGCGACGAATAGATAAAGCCTAACCCTGAACCCATTCCTGCACTGGCGATATAAATCCAAGGCAATTTATCGGCACCGTATTCATCCAGAAATAAGCCTACGGTACTGAGTTCTAACCAAATTAACCCGACTGATGCCAAGGTATACACTAAAAACATCAGTAGGGTTCTTTCTACTTCTTCCTGACGGAGATTGAGTCCCCGCAGCACCCCTTGTCCCACCAGAGCGGAACTACTCACTGGCTTGTCCATGCGATGCCCAAACCCCTTTGTGTGATTATCGGAAGTCTAATATTAGAGTTTAACCGATTTGTTGCGACTATCGGGTTTCAGGTTTCAGGTTTCAGGTTTCAGGTTTCAGGTTTCAGGTTGAAGAGTTGTTTTTGTTAACCCTGACACCCGACACCCGACACCCGACACCCTACTTCTTAGGCGAGAGCAACATCATCATGCTGCGTCCTTCTTGTTTGGGTTCTTGTTGCACCTCAGCCAATTCTTGTAAATCAACAGCCATACGGTCGAGGAGTTCTTTAGCGAGGTGACTGTGTTGAATTTCCCGACCCCGGAACATAATTGTGGCTTTGACTTTATCTCCTGATTGCAGGAAGCGTTTGGCTTGATTGACGCGCACTTTGTAATCGTGCTCGTCAATAATGTAGCGCATCTTGACTTCCTTAACGTCAATGGTGTGTTGTTTTTTCTTGGCTTCTCGAACTTTCTTTTCCTGTTCGTACTTATACTTGCCATAGTCCATAATGCGACAGACGGGAGGGTCGGCTTTGTCGCTGACTAATACCAAGTCGAGTTCTTTTTCCTCCGCCACCCGCATGGCTTCACGGGGTGTGATTATCCCAAGCTGAGAGCCATCTGCATCAATGACCCGGATTTTGGGAAACCGGATATTTTCGTTGATTGGAGGCAAATTGCGATTGATTTTTTTATCGGTCACAGGCATTAAAGAAGTTTGCAAGCGATTTATAGGATGGTGAGATAGATCTACAATTTCTTATTGTACTCACTCCCATCGATATTTTGTCCTTAATTTAACCTAAATTCCAGAAACGTTAAGATTAGAAATTGTAAAGTTATGTTTTGAGCGGAGGATGTTTGGTTAGTTCCACAGGCTGGCAACACCAAGTTGGGTGTCAACGGGATTGGATTTGGCGAGGTTGGCGCATTCGCTATGCTTATAATCGCCCTCGTTTGTCTTCTTCCTCAATTCCCCGTTCCCCGATGATTTTTTTACATGGGTTTGGGGCATCTATTGGACACTGGCGATACAATTTAACTCAATTGAGTCAAAGCAATACGGTTTATGCTTTAGATTTATTGGGGTTTGGAGGTTCTGAAAAAGCGATCGCTCCCTACACGGCTCAGTTATGGGTGGAGCAAGTTTATGATTTTTGGCAAACATTTATCGGAGAACCTGTAATTTTAGTGGGAAATTCCATTGGTTCTTTGATTAGTTTAATGGTGGCTTCTCAATATCCTGAATTAGCGAAAGGATTAGTTTTAATTAGTCTTCCTGACCCTGGATTACAGTTAGAAATGTTACCGCCCTGGGCAATTCCTGTGGTGGAAACGGTACAAAATATTGTGGCTTCTCCTCCAGTTTTAAGATTATTCTTTTCTCTTGCCCGTCGTCCGAGTTTTATTCGTCGTTGGGTAAAGTTAGCTTATGATAATCCCAATGCGATTACTGATGAATTGGTTGAAATTTTAGTAACTCCTGCCCTAGAACGGGGTGCAGCACGGGCGTTTTGTTCTGTTTTTAAAACAATGGGCAGCCCTCGCTTAGGGCCTGCGGTTAAAACTTTATTCCCTCAATTAAATGCGCCTATTTTGTTGCTTTGGGGTTTACAAGATCGATTAATTCCTATTCAATTTGCCAACCCTCGTCAATATTTACAATATCACTCGAATTTAAAATTAGTTGAGTTGGAAAATGCTGGACATTGCCCCCATGATGAATGCCCGGAACGGGTGAATGCTGAAATTTTAACTTGGCTGAAGGAAAGCTTTGATTGGGGTTAAGGGTTGATGTTTTTATGTTGAATATTAAATCAAGTGTATCCCCATGTCAGCCCTAACAATATTGTCTCATTCCAGGCGGCGTTTGTCAAGTTCGTCAGTTACCTTCTGAATTGATAGAATCTATAGCAAACAGATTTGACAAAAATCATGAGATTTATCAACCCCAAAACGGACTACGCTTTTAAAAAAATATTTGGTTCTACCGAAAGCAAAGACATTTTGATTAGCTTTCTCAATGCCTTGGTTTATGAAGGTAATTCTACCATTGAAGACTTAGAAATTATCAATCCCAACTTACCGCCTAAAATCGCCGGTTTTAAAGATACCTATCTCGATGTTAAAGCCAAACTGAATAACGGCACACTTGTCCTTATTGAAATGCAGGTTTTAAACGTGCAATCTTTTGGCAAAAGGGTTTTGTTTAATGCGGCGAAAACCTATTCTTTTCAATTGCAAGCTGGAGAAGGGTATCGAATGCTTAAACCCGTTATTGCTTTAACAATTACTGATTTTGAGATGTTCCCAGATCAGGAGCAAATGATTTCTCGTTTTGTTTATCGAGAAAAATCTGAAGGTTGGTACTATCATGATAATGATATTGAGTTATTATTCGTTGAGTTACCTAAGTTTACCAAAGAACTCGACCAGCTTGAAACCATTACCGATAAATGGATTTACTTTATCAAATTTGCGCGATCGCTGACATCTATTCCTGAAAATATGGACGATATTCCTGAACTACACCGAGCTTTTGAAATTGCTAATCAAGCCGACTTAACGGCTGAGGAGTTAGAAGATTTAGAACGTCGGGAAATGTTTATTTATGATCAGCAAGGAGCGATCACCCTGGGACGTGAACAGGGACGCGAAGAGGGACGCGAGGAGGGACGCGAGGAGGAAAAGCGTGACATTGCTCGAAACCTACTGGATCGACTGAGTGATGAAGCGATCGCTCAAGTCACAGGATTAAGTCTAAAAACCGTTCAAGAGTTGCGCTCTTAAAGTGAGTCATGATTAACTATTGAGGAAAAGTAATATTTAAGAAAGGAAACTGTGCTTTGATGTTCCAATTTTGTCCATCATGAATTAATAACGTTAATTCAGAGACAGTAAACTCAAAATAAATCGGACGTTGGGCAAATTCTGGCCATGCGGTTTTAAATGCTGTTGGAGTTAAATCTTTAAACGCTACGGTTACATGAGGAGAAAAAGAACGTTTTTTCGAGACTTCATGAACAATATTAAGTTGTTGTTCTAAGTCATTCATTAACGCTTGTTGAAGATTAATTAATTCAGGGGTTTTGATTACATTCACAAACAGGACACGAGGCGGAAAGGCATTAAACCCTGACAAAGTTATAGGAATAGGGGAAGAGTTAAGGGCAAATGTAGTTAAATGGTGTTCTAAAGTTGTCAGGTCTTCTATTAACCATTTAAACGGAGGTTGTAAGGTAATATGAGGTGGAGATTTTAACGCATGACGACTATTATAGGTTTGGGCAAAATAATGTTTAATTTCTGTAATTTGATTTTGAATTTTTTGTGGGGGAAGTAAAGCAATAAAAAACAGTCGTTCTGAAGGTTTCATAAAATTAATCTATAGTAGGGAACAGGGAACAGAAGGGAGAAGAAAATAGGGAATAGGGGGTGAAAAAAGTTATTATTTGTAGCAAAAAGTTAAGGACTTCATATTAGGTAGTGTTTGCGATCGCTCGATAGGTTCTGTTATTATTTAAGGGCTGAACAGCATACATTAACTTCTTTCTCTTGAATTTTCTCCATTTTCTTAACTTTTCTGATCGATTTTGCAGCCAACGGAAAATTTATATTATCATTTAGGTAGTAGTACCAACCCATGGCAACTTCTTGTTCATCGTAAGCATCTACAATGATTGCGTAGGTAATGCGTTCTTCCCTGCGTTCATCCTTTTCAATACTAGCCATAACTTTAATTGCAACTTTTAATCACTTAAAACAACCTAGGCTTGGGGAGTAATCATAACCGTTAATACTTTGTCGCCAATGCCTTTTAACTTATGGAATTCTTCGATGATAATATCCTCAGAAGGGAGATAATCAGCCACCTCTTTAGACACTAAAATACTATTTGGGTGGGCAACTTCCTGTAAACGAGCCGCCATATTCACTGCTGGGCCAATAGCAGTATAATCAGAACGCTCTGGAGATCCAAACATCCCAACAACAGCCGTCCCAATATGAATTCCACACCGGAAACGCACAGGTTCAACGCCATTTTCACCGAAAATCCCCCGTTCTCGCCAGCGTTGATTGAGTTTATCAAGGGATTGTAACATTTGTCGTGCCGAATTCACCGCCTGTTTAACCTGTTTTTCAGGCCGTAACTCCTCCGGCGCGCCATAGAGAGCCATCACCGCATCCCCAACAAACTTATCCACCGTCCCCCCATTAGCAAAAATTACCCGTGTCATTTCCGCCAAATACTCATTCAGAACCACAGCAATTCCCTGAGATTGTAATTGATTTGACATTTGGGTAAAACCCACAATATCACTAAATAGAATAGTAATTAATCGAGGTTCAGGACTCAAATCCAATGCTAACTGACCCGTTGCCGCCTTTTTCACCATTGTTTCCGGTAAAAACCGCTTCAAAACAGACTCTGTTAAATACCGATTCAACTCAGCAACACGCCGTTCATTCTCTTTTAACGACTGTAAATTCTTCACCTCTGCCAACAACTCTCGATCATTAAACGGTTTAGATAAATAAGCATCAGCCCCCCGTTCAACGCCTTCTAAGCGGGTATCCTCATCCGCCTTAGCTGTTAATAAAATCATCGGAGTCCCCTTCAATTCGGTGTTTTCTCGAATTAACCGAATTAAATCCAACCCCGATACCAACGGCATCATTAAATCCGTAATAATCACCTCTGGATGATATTTTTGAGCCATTTCAAACCCCTCATGACCATTACAAGCCACAACAACATTGTATCCAGATTGGCGAAGAATCTTCGAGACATAGCGCCTTAAATCCGGGTTATCATCCACCACCAAAACTAAATTTGTAGAAGTACCATTGTCCCCCAAAGCCATGATTTCTTCAGAAGTTTCTGAGCCATCAGAATAATCTTCATCCATAACATCAACATCAATATCCGCAAACTCCACCGAAGCACGACTTGAATTTAATTCCGCCGGAATTTCTAACACCTGTTCCCCCGGTAAATGGGAACATCCTAAAGGCAACCAAACCGTAAAAGTTGTACCCTTTCCATAAACCGACTCCACAGAAATTTGCCCCTTGTGAAGTTCCACTAATTCTTTAACTAAAGCTAATCCTAAACCCGATCCCTCATAAGAACGATTCGCCGAACCCTCCGCTTGACGAAACCGTTCAAATAAATAAGGAATTTGTTCCGGTTTAATCCCAATGCCAGTATCTTGAACTTGCAGACGACAATGATCCCCCAAGGGTTCAACCCTCAACGTAATCGTACCAGAAGGCGGAGTAAACTTCATGGCATTCGACAGTAAATTATAAAGAACCTTATCAAAACGTTCCAAATCTAAATACAACAACGGACAAGAATGTAACTCCGTTTTTAAATAGATTTCTTTCTTCTGACAATAAAGTTGAAACGACTCAACCGTACTACGACAAAAAGCAATCAAATCACAAGGACGGAAACTCGGCTGCATTCGTCCAGCATCAAACCGTTGTAAATCTAATAATTGATTGACTAACCGTAACAGCCGTCGAGAATTTCGTAAAGCAATTTTAGCTTGTTCTTGGGGTAAATCTTGCTGTTGATTAATGGCAGATTCTAACGGCCCAATCATTAACGTTAAGGGAGTGCGAAACTCATGGGAAATATTTTGAAAAAATTCCGTTTTAATCCGATCAGCTTCTAACAATCGTTCCGCTTGTTGTCGAGTTTTTTGATATAAACGAGCTTGTTGCACTGCTAAAGCCGCCTGTACCGCCACCACTTCCACCAAATTAATTTCTGAATCCAGCCATTTGCGAGTCCGATTATTTTGTCGCAGGGAAATACTGCCAATAATCTCACCGTCGGAAAGTAAAGGCACCACCATTAAGGCTTTAGAAGCGGAACGCAGAGGTAATTCGGCAATATGAGATTCTGGTTGTAAATCTAAATCTTGAATCACAACAGGTTGTCGGGTGCGTAACAATTGTTGTAACACCGGATTTCCCCGAATCGGAACCAAAGACTGCGGCAACATTTCCAGAAATTGTTGAGCGTGAACCGTCGCATCCACACCCGCGAGGGGAGACTCTGACCACCATTCATCGCTCACCAAAGAAGCTTGTCGAGCCGCATCATATAAACCCACACATTGAACATACTCATCATCTCTTGTCCACAACGATAAAGCACAACCATCAACCCGTAACGCCTCTCCCAACTGTTGCGTAATAGCCGCAAAAATAGTACGGGGATCAAGACTAGAGCGAATAGCAGAAGTAATCGTATTAACCAACGCCTCCCGTTTAGCCAGTTCTCGGACTTGTTCATAGGCGCGAGCTTGAGACAAGGCTAAAGCCGCCTGATCCGCAACAGTAATCACCAACTGCACCTCATGATCCTGCCAAACATGAGAGTCTTGGCAGTGATGCAACGCCAAAACAGCCATTAAGTCTAGTTTGTAGAATAGGGGGACAACCAAACTAGAGCGAATCTGAGATTGAGTATAAGCTTGTTGACGTTCTATCACCGATACCACCCGTTCATCGGTTTCTGCTTCTTGGATGACTTCAACATCAGTCGTTTCCCACACTAATAATTGCAGGAGATCCGTTGAGGGCTTTTGATCATCCGAAGTATCCAGAAGTTCTCCCCGTCCTGACTCATACATAAACCATTCATCTACCATTTGCCCATCTTGGAACGGTCGCAAAAGGCAATAGCGGGCCTCAAACATTTGACCCACCGTTTCCACAATCCGTTGTAGCATTTCCCGGTAGTTGGGGGCCGAACGAATGGTATTGGTAACGGCATAGAGAAGGGATTCTTGTTGGAGTGCCCGTCGCAGTTCTTCGGTGCGGGATTTGAGAACCGTATGGGTTTCTAAGGCTTGTTTAACGATCGCCTTGAGTTCGTCTGCGTCCCAAGGTTTAGTCACATATTTAAAGACTTTACCCGAATTAATCGCTTCAACTAAATCTTCAACATCGGTGTAACCTGTAAGAATAATCCGAATAATATCGGGATATTGAGCCGCCGTTAAACTCAAAAATTCCGTCCCACTCATTTGTGGCATTCGTTGATCAGAAATAATCACAGCCACGTCAGATTGAGACGCTAAGATGTCCAGCGCCGTCGGCCCGCCTTCTGCTCGCAATACCCGGTATTCCCGATGAAAAGTGCGATACAGCAGATCTAGGTTATCGGGTTCATCATCGACAACTAAGATAGTCGGCTTAGATTTTTTCAGGGAATTCATGCACCGATCTCCTGCTGCAAGGGCTGTAGGGGGCTTGCGTTCTGTGTGGGTAACAGATTGGGGTGAACCCGCCCCTACCGGGTTATCAGGGTTAAGAACGTGTCAAGTGGTTTGGTGATTGAGGATGCCCCCTATTAATCTTATGCTTCTAGGGTGTTAGGTGTTGGATGTTGGGTCTTGAGGATGGATAGCTAACCCTCAACTGCTCACCAACAAGCCCAGCCCCTTTTGTACCCATCCGACTAGAAGGAATCGCTGCTCTCAGTTGAATCGGTTTTCCCGTGTCAGATGCCGTTTGTGGTTCAATTGTTAACCCCAGAAACCCCGACCCTCTCTCAATCTTTGTTGATTCTTGTTGGACATCTGCATCCAACCTTTGATGATCAAGATACTCATTGATTACTTATCCGATGCAGGTATAACCACAATCAGGATATTGATGCACAATATTTATTGTACCTTGATCATCCTGGGTGCGGAATTGTTGGCTGTTCTTAGGAAGAGGTAGGTGCAAGGATTTTATATATATTCTTGTGATCTTTATTATTCCTGTGCGATCTCTAAACTGGTGAATCATTTGTTTTTCTCTTCCCCATCTCACTCATCCTTTTTCGGATGCGAAAACCTCACTGGGCCGGGAACTCCTCCTCGGGTAGGAGCTTCTGTGGATTATTCTCGGTTACAAATTCGAGCGGCGACCTTGGGGGATCTCAGCGCCTTAACGGATGTTTTAGCCGAGAGTTTTCATTCCCGTGAGGGGATTTTTGGCTGGGTTTATCCGATTTTGCGGTTCGGGATTTATGAAGATTTACGCCATCGTCTGGTCATGGGTTCGGAACACTATCTGTGTTTAGTTGCTGTTGCTTCATCGGTCGGGGTTTCGTCCTCGATTTATAGACTCAATCAGGAGTATATTTTAGGAACGGTGGAAATGAGTTTGCGATCGCGGTATGCTTGGCAATTATCGTTAACGTCTCGCTATCCCTATTTATCTAATTTAGCGGTTCATCCCCATTATCGACAGCAGGGAATTGCCCAACAATTATTGAGAATTTGTGAACAAACTGCCAAAAGTTGGGGATTTTCTCATCTTTATCTTCATGTCCTGGAAAATAATCGCCCAGCGAGACAGCTTTATTACAAACAAGGTTATCGATTAAAAGAGATTGATTCGGGTTGGGATTCGGTATTATTTGGACAGCCTCGACGTTTGTTTTTACAAAAACGAATTTGAGCTTTTTTTAAGACTGAATTCGTTGTTTTAATCGTTCTCCCAAACGTAAAATTTGACACGCTAAAATCCCCGCCCCAAAGCCATTATCAATATTAACAACACCGACTCCCACCGCACAGGAATTTAACATGGTTAACAGAGGAGCTAACCCATTAAAACTGGCGCCATAACCGACACTGGTGGGAACAGCAATCACCGGACAATCGGCTAAACCAGCAACGACACTGGGTAAAGCACCTTCCATTCCCGCCACTACAATTAATACATCCGCATCGGCAATTAAAGGCCAACTACTGAGTAAGCGATGAATTCCAGCAACTCCCACATCCCATAACCGTTTCACGGAAAAACCACATAAAGTTGCGGTTATTGCTGCTTCTTCCGCAACGGGTAAATCGGCAGTTCCGGCTGTTAAAATGGTTATTTTTCCGTTAGTATGAACCTGGGGAATGGTATCCGGTTGAATGGCACAAATTTTAGCCGATTCATAATAGCGTAAATCCGGTATTTGTGCTTTTAAGTGTTGATAAATATCGGGTTCAATTCGAGTCGCCATAACCACCGGATTTCGGGTTCGCATCACCTCGATAATCTTAATAATTTGTTCGGGGGTTTTATTCAGTCCCCAAATCACTTCAGGAAATCCGGTTCTTAATTTGCGATGGTGATCAATTCTAGCAAAATCACCAACGGGTTCAAAATCAAAGTATTTAATTTTATCTAAGGCATCGGTTGGGGTCAGTTGACCGGATGCAACGGATTCGAGTAACTGTTGTAAGGCTTCAGGATTCATTTCGATTTAAAAACTAATTATTCAGCAATTCTGAGTTCATACAAATTCCAAAAACCTCCTCCTAAAGGGGTGAATTGAATGCCTTGAACTCGGTTGCGAATCGCTTCAAAGGAGAGGGGATTAACCATATATAATAAAGGCACTTGTTCGGCAATAATTTTTTGAGCTTTGCCATAAAGTTCTTTCCGCTTTTTCGGATCAAATTCTTGGGACGCTTTCACAAATAAATCGTCTATTTCTTGTTCCCAAGTAGAAACTTGCCAACCTTTAATCTCTGGTTCTCCCGGTTGTGGCCCTTGGTTAAAGGTGTGTAACCGTCCATTCACTGACCAAATATTATAACCCCCATGGGGTTCAACTCCGCCTCCAGTAAATCCTCCTAGATAGGCATCCCAATTTCGGGAACTCGAAAGACGTTCTACCAAAGTATTAAAGCTGAGAAATAATAAATCGACTTGAATCCCAATTCTAGCAAGATCTTGGTTAATTTGGGTTGCCATTTGTTCCCGAATTTTTTTACCCGCACTGGTTAAGAGAGTAAAGCGAACAAAATTTCCGTCACTATCGGTTAATTGCCCTTGATTATTATACTTAAATCCAGCATCAATTAACAGCTTTTTGGCTTGTTCAGGATCATAAAGATAGGTTTTTAATCCTTCTTCGGGAGATAAATAAAAGGGACTTTGTACAGGAATGGGAGAAAATTGCAGTTCTCCTAATCCCAAATAAAGGTTATTTTTCATCACGTCCCGATTAATCGCATAATAAACCGCCTGTCGGAAAGCTGTATTATTAAACCATTTGGATTTAATCGGCTCAACAAAGGGTTTTCCTTGGACATTTTTTCCTTGATTTAAGTTAAATGCCATAAACACAGTTCCCATATCTGGCCCTGCATTAAAAATGGTAAATTTTCCCCGTTCTTCTTCAGGTTTTAATAAAGGAAATGCTTCGGGTTGAATGGGTAAAGTATCTAAAGAACCTGAACGAAAATTCAATAATTGAGTATCGGTACTTTCTATAATTTGCCAGACAATTTGTTCAATATAGGGTTGTGGATTACCCTGTTCATCTTTGCGCCAATAATAAGGATTTCGTTGTAAAATTACCCGTTGATAGGGAGCATAGCTTTGGATGCGATATTGACCATTTCCCACAATATCTTGGGGGTTTGTATCGGTTCCCCAAGTGGTTAAAAATTTGGGGTTTCCCTCAGCATCGGTTTGGGTTATAGATTGTTTTAAAATATGAGCCGGTAAAATCGTGATTCCGGCTACATATTTTAAAAAAGGAGCAAAGGGTTCCGCAACGGCAAATTCAACCCGACGATTATCTAATTTTTTAACCGTTGGGAAGGTGCGACTTTTTCCGACTCGTAAAATATCTTTAAAACTGGTGGGAATTTTATCGTTTAAATAAATTTTATTATAGGTAAAAATAATATCATCAACGGTGAAGGGTTCACCATCCGACCACTTCAACCCGTCTTTTAAGGTAATGATAATTTTTTGTTTATCCTGAGAAATTTCCCAACCTTCAGCTAACCCCGATTTGGGAATTAATTCTCCGGTTACGGGGTCTTCTTGAATTAACGGGTCATACAAATAACCAAATACATTATAAGCAGATTGGCTCATGGGCGGATTAAACGTCGCTGGGCCGCTAGGGGTGGGAATCACCAATCGAGATGGAATTTGGGATTGAACGGCACTACAGGCGCTCAGAACCAGTGCTAACAGAATCACTAAGGCTTTTTTAAAGCCATTCTGGTTAAATATAATCATGGATTAGAGATGAATTAAACGCTCAATAACTGAAGATTAAGCAAGAGATTGTTGAATCGAGTCTTAGTTTTATCAGGATAAACGCCCTATTATGTTAATTCATTTTTTCTAATAACGCCACTGCATAAGCGGCAATGCCTTCTTCTCGACCAACGGGGCCTAATTTTTCATTAGTGGTTGCTTTGACACTAATTTGATCAAGATCTAAGTTTAATGTTGTAGCCAAAATATAGCACATGGCTTTAATATGAGGTTTTAATTTCGGACGTTCTGCGACAATTACAGAATCAATATTCCCGACTTTCCAACCTCGATCTAAAATCAGTTGATTCACCTGTTCTAAGAGGATTAAACTATCCGCCCCCGCCCATTTTTCGTCTGTGGGTGGGAAGTAATGCCCAATATCTCCTAAACTTAAAGCGCCTAACATAGCATCCATAATGGCATGGGTTAAAACATCCGCATCACTATGTCCTAATAACCCTAATTCATGGCTAATTTTTATCCCGCCTAAAATTAAGGGTCGTCCGGTAACTAATTTATGAATATCATACCCATTGCCAATGCGAATATTCATCAGATATTGTTTCCCATTAAAATCAACATAGTTTTTTATTTTACCATCAATTCGGATCAAGTTTTATAAATCGGAAATACTCAACTTTCTTAACATTGAGGTTTTTTTGTCTTGGTGGGCTTGCATTCGTCCTAAGACATCACAGAGGAATTGTAACGCTTTATCAATATAAGCTCCTTTATTTAACATCACACATTCTGCCCGACTTCCCATGGCTGCATCCGTCACTTCTGCACGAGATGGCATTCCTCCTTTTGCCATAGATTCTAACACCTGAGTTGCCCAAATAACCGGAATATGAGCGGCTTCACACAGCCATAAAATCTCTTCTTGAACTTCTGAAAGTCGTTCAAATCCTAATTCTACACCTAAGTCTCCCCGTGCGACCATAACAGCCAGGGGAGGATGTTGCATCGCTGTTAATAACAATCGAGGAAGTTGATCAAAAGCTTGTTGATTTTCAATTTTTAAAATGATCCCTAAATGTTCTCCTCCGGCTCGTTTTAATTCTGTAATTAATTGTTCGATATCTTCAGGTTGCTGCACAAAAGAAAGTGCTACCATATCTCCAAATTGAGCAATAAATTCTAAATCTTGAATATCTTTTTCTGTTAAAGCCGGAAGATTTAACATCGTGTCAGGAAGATTAATCCCTTTTTCACTTTTGAGTTTATTTTTACCATTGACAACGGATGTAATTTCAACTCTAAACTGATTTTCAAATACTTCTCGAATAATACCTGCTATTTTTCCATCATCAAAAAAGATCCGTTCCCCGATTTTTACATCTCGAAACACTTCAGGTAAACTACAACCGATACAAGCTGGTTGGATGAGATTTCCCTGTTCATCTAAAACCGCCGATTTTCCTAAAATTTCTCCTTGAATAATCAGGAGTGCATCGCCTTCTGCTAGGGTAATGGCTTGAGGTTGGGGCGAAATTTGAGTAACAGTATCTTTGGCGATTAATTTCTTCCCTCGATACAAAGATAATTTAGTATTAGAAACAAGATAAGCCGTTTTATCACTTTCACAAATACAAGTTGTTTTATTGACTTCGATTACGTTCAAAAATCGACGGCTTCCCCTGGTATCAGTCAAGCGAATTTGATCTCCAACTTTTGCCAATTCTAGTAAATGTCCTTGAATCGGAATCACATTATTTTTATCGGGTAAGGTATGAGGTTGAGAAGTAAAATAAATTTTTTCCGGTTTAATAACTTGTCCTAAAACGTTGCGCGTTGGTTTCCATTTAATTAATTCTGGCCCAGGTTCAATCTGTTCTGTGCGTAATTTTGGCCCTGCTAAATCAAAGGAAATGCGGCAGGATTTCCCTAATTGTCGTTCAGCAGCGCGTAAATTGAGGATCATTTTTTCCCAAGCTTCAGGATAATCATGAGCGCAATTAATTCGCATCACATTCATTCCTAGTGCTAATAAATTATAAATAATTTTAGGATCATGGGCGGCTTCACTGGGAATTGTTACCATGACGCGGGTGTTATGTTGTTTAGGACGAGGGCCTAATATGGCGACAGCGTTTTCTGCTAATAGGGCGCTTCCGACCTCAAAAGTGATGGGGGCTTCCTGTTCTAACTCAGTGGGAATAGGGCGTTGATCTAATCGATATAATGTGCCTAAAACAGCATCTAAAGATGCCATTACATGGGCTTCCATACGTCCTAAAGAACTTAATCCTAATCGAATTAATTCCCGTTGTAATTCCCGCAGATCATGACGACGGATGGCTAAATAATGTACTAAATTATAGGCACTTTCTCGACAAGCTGGAGAGGTTTTTTGTAGTAAATCAGCTAATTCTTCTTCTAGGGATATGGCGGTTTGTCGAAGTTCGGTTACAGAACGAATCGCTCTTTCAATAGTAATAGAACGAGACAGTTCAGCAGAGGTATATCGCTGTTGTGGTTTCATATCTTTAAGTAGACCTAAGTTAAGTCTAGGGAAAAGTTTTATTCTGAACTTAACTTTGATTTTAGATTGAGAACCCTTCCTCGCGCAATCCCATTGTTAAAAAGCCTCAATAAACTTAAAAATGATTAGGAATCCGCAAGAAAAATTACCAGGGGAAATGTAGGGATGTTTTGCTGAACTGGACGTTAGGATAAAATTTAAACTTAACTTAAACTGTTCTTAAACAGTCTAGGCTATGCTTGATGTTTAAAAACTCTGTGAAGATGAATGAATAGAATGTGCAGAAACGCGATTGGACTGAGAAGCAGCAACACCAAAAAAAACAAATAAAATCAGAAATACACTGACCACATACCCTAAACTAATCATTGCGTAGGAATTAGCCATACCATTGAGGAATTGTTTAATCATCAAGACATGGATGAGTAAGGTATTCATGATTGTAACCTCCATTGTGGAATTTATGAATCGGTAATACTCAACCCGCAAAAGAGTTAGCACCCGGTTGATTCTATGGGGTGATATTCGCGTTTTTGTATATGGATAACTCTTTTGGAGGATGTTACTTCTAATGCGAACTCATTCAGAGTAAACTAGCTGGCATAGAAATTATAACAACTGCCACCAGGACTTTTCAGGTGGTTTTTTGCAGCTATCGTACAAGAAAAAAATTCTTGTCTGAGCAGTTGCAAATCTATAATAACACAATCACTGCTCAATGAAAAGTTAAATTGAGGATTATAATCCCGTAGTAGGATGGCCTATGCCCACCCCTAATCATATTGAAGAGTGAAAATAAGCCATTTTTTCAGTTTTATTCAGATCTTAAAAAAGGTTCAAATGGGGGAACATTGACCCAAGTTCCGGTTTCATTGGATTCATGGGTTAAATCCATTAATAATTGAGAATAAACCCCTTCTTTTAAGGAGGGTTCTAAACTTTTTCCTTGTTCAATTCCGCTTATCCATTGATCAATAACTCGCATTAAAGGCGCAATTCGACCATCAGGATAAATCCGGGGAAATTCTAATTGTTCAGGAATCGAAATTTCGCTTAAAGCTTCACCTTTCTTGCTTCCCCATAACCGAAATCCATGTACATAATCTTGTTGATTATCACTTCCTAAAATTAAGGTTCCTTCACTGCCATAAACTTCAACCCAATGTCCTCGTCCTTGATAGGTGACAGAACTTAAACAAATTTGACAAGGTGTACCATCATTAAGTTCTAAAATTAAGGTACAAATATCATCGGCATCAACAAGTTTTAATTCCCCTCCGGCTTCAGGATCAGGACGTAAGGGAATGGTAGTATTGAGTTGTCCACAGAGGCGTTTAATTGAACCAAATAACCAGGAAATATAATCAAAACTATGGGAACCAATGGCGCCTAATACCCCGCCTCCTTTGTCTTTTTGAGCATACCAATTCCAAGGACGAGTTTCATCCGCACGACTGGAAACTAACCAATCAATTTTAATTAGTCTTTTTTGACCGACATAATTATTAGCTAAAAGTTGGGCAAATTGTTGCCAAGGGGGAATAAACCGAAATTCAAAATCTAAGCTGGTTATACAGTTCTTAGATTCAGCAAGTTGATAGAGATATTTAGCTTCTTGAACGGTTAATGTTGTCGGTTTTTCTAATAATAAATGTTTACCCGCATTCAAGGCTTGTTTAGCCATTTCAAAATGTAAAAATGGGGGGGTTGAAATCGCAACTCCTTGAACTTGTGGTAATGCAACAATCTCATCAATGGTATTAAAAGCATAGGGGATATTATGGCTAGAAGCGATCGCTTTCGCTTTTTCTAAATCTCGATGATAAACGGCTACAACTTCAGTTTTAGGGTGGTCTTGAAAGGCAGGAATATGAACTTTTTTACCGAATCCTGTCCCAATTACAGCAATGCCAATTTTTGTGTCTGTTGTCATGGTTTCTCCTGATCATTCAAATTGCTTAATTTACTACTGGGGTAAAATCCAACAAGGCTCCGAAAAATCGAACCCTATACCCGCTAAGATTACAAACGAGTCTTAATTTTATTTTCTACCCATGCTATTACGTTTTCTCCTAAATAAACGTTATCTAATAAATCAATTTCTCTAATTCCCGTTGGACTGGTGACATTCACTTCTGTTAAATAGCCTCCAATCACATCAATTCCGACAAAATATAAGCCATCTGCAATTAATTTAGGGGCTAATTGTTGACAAATTTCATACTCTCGATCTGTAATTTCCGTTTTAGCGACTCGTCCGCCAACCGCCATATTTCCTCTAAATTCTTGACCTGTGGGAATGCGATTCACTGCACCAATGGCTTCACCATTTAACAAAATAATCCGTTTATCTCCGTCTTTGGCTTCCGGTAAAAATCGTTGAATCATCACCGGATATAACCCTTGTTGAGTGCTAATTTCAATTAAAGAATTGAGATTGCGATCGCAGGCTTCCAAAAATAAAATTCCTTCCCCTGCTTTTCCGCCTAAAGGTTTTAAAACGGCTGCACCTTCTTGTTCAACAAAATCTCGAATCACCTGTTTATCTCGACTAACAATCGTTGTCGGAATACAATCTTTAAATTGTAGCGCGTACATTTTTTCATTTGCTGTTCTTAACCCATAAGGGGAATTAATCACCAAGGTTTTTTCGGGGTTAATATAATCTAAAAGATAGGTAGCATAAAGATAGGGAATTGTTACAGGGGGATCGGTTCGCATAAACACCGCATCCATATTTTCTAAAGGTTGAAGGGTCGGTTGATCAATAGAAAACCAAATTTCACCGACAACCCAACGACCTTGATCCCTAACAATGGGGGTGAGGCGAACTGGCGTTAAAAGTGCCCAGGTTTGACCCTCAATCACATTTAATTGATGCACTTGTGTCACCCAGATTTCATGTCCTAAAACTTGCGCGGCTTCCATTAAAGCAACGCTGGTATCATGGCTGGGATTTAATTTTTCGATTGGGTCAATGATGAAGGCAAATTTCATCTTTATTCACAGTTAACGGTTAACAAATTAAACGGACGTTAAAACAGAAGACAAATTTTAAATCCTGACCTTTGAAACCGTCCTTTCATCCATTGGGACTGTCAAAGTAGCAGAATTTAGAATAGAATTAAACCAGTAAAGGATCAAGTTTTCCTTAATTATATTCATTTAAGTTCAGCGAAATGTCAACTTCTTTAACTGTAATTGCACCTCAACCTCGGATTTCAGTTCCCACCTCTAATCCCGATAATCCGGCTTATCTTGTACAACCTGGAATGGGGTTAGATGGTGTTGTTAAAATTCAAGAAATTAATGGTCATAGTTGTAGCGGATCATTGCTAACAACTGGACGTCATATTTTAACCGTTGCCCATTGTGTCACAGATGAATTCGGACAAGCTGATTATAGTTCTCCTTCAGAATATACGGTTTATTTTAATTTACCCTCTGGGACAGTCTCGATTCCCGTTTCTCAAATTTATATTCATCCCGATTGGACTTCTGATACTAATTATAACAATGATATTGCTATTTTAGAACTTTCTCAACCTGCACCTGAAGCCGCGAATCGCTATGAAATTTATACCGGGGCTGATGAAGTGGGACAGATTATGCAAAAAGTAGGCTATGGTGTTCCAGCAACGGGAAATTCTGGAGAAGCCGATTATTCTGATTTAGTTCCAACTAAACGAATGGGGCAAAATCGTTATGAAGCTTCTGGCGAATTATTTAATAGTTATCCTTATTATTATAGTAACCAACCCGGAAAACAATTAGTTTATGATTTTGATAATGGCTTACCCCAAAATGATGCCTTTGGGCAAGAATTTGGCATTAACGATTTAGGATTAGGATTATCAGAAGTTAATATTAGCCCTGGAGATTCAGGGGGGCCAGCCTTTATTAATGGAAAAATTGCGGGTTTGACCTCTAATGGTTTTAGGTCAGCAACACCGGGTATTGATGTTACTAATGCCTTAGATGATAGCTTTGGAGAATATGCTTCTGATACGAGGGTTTCAGTTTATGCAGATTGGATTAATCAAATTATTAATCCTTCTCCCTATAGTGGTAATGATAATATTGTTGGTACAATTAATAATGATTTTCTCTATGGATATCAAGGGAATGATACCCTCAACGGTTTAGGGGGGGATGATCATTTATTTGGGGGAAAAGGGGGAGATAATCTTTATGGAGACGAGGGAAATGATCTTGTTTATGGAAATTTAGAGTTTGATATTCTCTGGGGGGGTTTGGGAAATGATTTTTTAGCAGGAGGTCAAGATTTTGACTATCTCTATGGAGAAGAAGGAAATGATACCTTAACGGGAGATCAAGGCAGTGATTATTTAACTGGAGGAAGCGGATCTGATCTTTTTATTTTGGCTTTGGCAACTTCTAATTCAGATCAATTATTAGCCGATACTATTTATGATTTTGAACCCAGTTTTGATCAAATTGGCTTAACAGAAGGTATAACAGAAGCCAATTTAACCTTAGAATTTTCGACCAATTTATATTCTAACTTACCAGAAACGGTCATTCGGGTGACAAGCTCCAATCAAATTTTAGGGGTAGTTTCTAATATTTCTCCTCAACAACTTCAAGGTCATTTTATTTCGGTTTAACACCGGATAAAAGTTAGAAATTTATTTTCTAGCCCAACCATTAATTGTAAATCGACTATCCGCAAATTGTTTAGACGGACAATAAACGGGTAAAACTTCGTGCATTAAACCGCTATAAAAAAAGATAATGCGATTATTCAAAGGTTCGATGGTTTTAAAATTTTCTAATTTTGAGTAAGCATATTCACCGTGCCAATGGGTATCATAAATTAATAATTCTCCTCCGGTAAAAGCTTTAGGTTCTCGATAGAAATAATAAACATAAGTTAACGTTCGAGTTGCATCTCTTTCTGAACCATTATCATTATGAATGCGGAAATAATGGCCGTGATTATGGGCGGTCAGTTGAGCATCAATATGAGTAATCGCAAAAGGAGGAATATTCAGGTGCTCTAAGGCTTTCCAAAACACAGCCCTAACTCGGTTGAGAATAATATCAGCAAATTCTGGAGAATAATACAACACTAAAGAATTTCGATGTTCGGGATAATCAGCCGTGTTTGTTGCAGGGCCAGTTAATTCATAGTTTCCTTCTTGTTTAATCGCGTAATCGAGAAGAGTTTGATGTTCTTCTGGAGATAAAAAATTATCAATTTGCCAATAGTTAATATTAAAAAGTTCAGCTTCCGGTGTAGGAGGGAGAGAAGGAGATTGAGTTTTAATAAAAATTGGAGGTTCAGTGATCACCCCCACTAAAGAATCACTGGAAAACCATAAGGCTTGTTGCTGTCCATTGACCGGAATTTGAAACAATTTAGGCGGTTCATCTTGATTTTGTTCTGTTCGATGAACCACTGCATTTAATAAATTTAAGAGTAAAGGAGAATTAGAGGGTAACGTGATCCCATATTGATAGCCGCCGAGAAGGAGTAACGTCACCTGAATGTCTTGAATCGTCGGTGTGAGTGTTGGGTTGTGCATAAATTCCTGAAGCCACTGGAAAAGTTGATGTTGATTTTAACTTGAATCCTATACGGCTGATGATCACTTCAAAAATTTTATAGTGCGTAGCACTCAGGAATAGAGCCGTGGGGAGGGCTTTCCCTGCTTCTGGCTAATGCACTATTATTTGCATTTGTCAAGAGAACCGGAGGATGTCTTTACCGAAAATTAACAATCTCAGCAGCAGATATTATACCTTTTGATAGATGCAAATCTTTAAAGCATCAGCCTTTTAGCTGATGAATGAATTTTTTCAACATATTTGCCTCTATCTTAAAATGTATTTTTTTGATAAAGACTCGCTCAAATTGTTGACTTCGCTAATGGGAGTATGGCAATCTGTTTTTAGTGATGACACTCAGATGAGCGCGAAATTACCACTATAGATCAGTTACACAAGATTATTAATGGGTAGTTTCTACAAAAACAAAAATTATCGGTAATCGCTTTTTTAGAGTAATCCTACTGTCAACCTTAACTTGTTTGGAGATTTTGGAAAAATGGCTACTTCAACTCTGATGAAAAAGTTATCTTTGGCTACCGCTAGTGCAGCATTGATGGCGATGGGCGTAGGAACATCAGCACAAGCTGCGAGCTTGACGAATACTACTGGGTTAACTAATCCTACTCAAACTATCAACTTTAATGAGGTTTCTCTTGGTGAAGGAGAGAAGGTCACAGACCAGTTTTCCAGCTTGGGAGTAAGTTTCACCAACCTCTATAACACTACGTTCTATAATGGCATTTTTCCCAATATAGCAGGTAATACTCTAGCTAACTTTTCCAATCCTTATGGTGGGTCCATCGAAAATCCATTTTCTATAAAATTTAACACTAATCAAACTGCGGCAGCATTTTCAATGGTATCCAACCCAGGGACATCAATATTCACTGCCTTACTGAATGGCGCAGTCGTTGAAACATTTAATGCCGTTACTCAATATTCAGGAAACTTCTATGGATTCACAGATATTCTCTTTGATGAGATCCTAGTTAATTCAGCACAAGGCACTAACGGTGCAGCACTTATTGATAATCTTCAGACAGTAGCTGCTACTAAATCTGTTCCCGAACCTGCTTCTACCTTGGGTCTGCTGGCTCTAGGTGCAATGGGTGCAGGTTCACTGAAACGTAAACAACAACAGAAACTAACCGAAAAAGCATAGGTTAATCATCAGTTGCAACAAAACTGTCAAACCACTCAAAGCACAATCCGTTTTTTGGGCCTGATGAAGTGGTGTTTAGAAACCCGGTTTCTTCAAGAAACCGGGTTTCTGCGTATGTGAGCAGTGATCGCAACTTATTAGACGCCAAGGTGACAGTATCTTGATGGCTCCCCAGCAGTAGTAATGTAACTTGAACGTCTCGAAAGCTAAGGAAATTTTAGAGAGAAACGAGGCAATTGTCAACCGGGAATCCCCGTAATTTTACGGAGATTTTTTTTGAAAATTAAAGGCTAAAAATTCCGAATAATTACTGAGTTGTTTTCAGGTAAAATCTGTTACCATAAACCCAAAGAATTAAATAGTTATTGATTGCGATCTGCCCAGATCATCGATTTTAATTTACAACTTTAGGGTTTAAAAGTCCCATGCTTAGACAATCTGACGTAGCGCGAATTTTAGGAGTTTCCCATCAACGAGTCTCTCAATTAAGATTGAGACACCGCATTGAGTTTGCTTGGGATGAGGACTTAAGAACGTGGGTGACAACACCCGAAGAAGTGGAACACTTCTTAGAATGTCGAGCCAAGCGTTCTGCTCTGGTTTATCATCAGGAACCCTCCTTATCTATAGTGCGTAGCACTAGGGAATAGGGAATAGGGAATAGGGAATAGGGAATAGGGAATAAGTTGGCTAAATTTAGACCTGTCAACCACTGTTTAAGTTTGTTTTCAGGCACTGGAGGACTGTACTTCTAACAGCAGGGTAGGATTTTGTCTAAACTCTTGTTTTAAAGGGAGTTCAATGACAAATTCTGTGCCTTTTCCTAATTCTGAATAGCAGGTTAATTTACCCTGATGTTTGGCAATAATTTGATAACTAATCGCTAATCCTAAACCCGTTCCTTTTCCAACGGGTTTTGTCGTAAAAAAGGGTTCAAATAAACGATGTTTGACTCGATCTGTCATGCCAGGGCCATTGTCAGTAATGCGGATCACCACTCGATTCATATCATTCAATTCGGTGTGAATCCGAATAGTTGGGGAAGTGGAAGAAATCTGCCATCCCACCGCCGGGGAATTGAAGCGCTGGGGAGGATGAATAAACTTAGATTCTCCTTCTAATAACGCATCAATGGCATTACTAAGAACATTCATAAAAACTTGATTCAACTGACCGGGATAACATTCAGTTTTCGGTAAGTTACCATATTCTTTAATCACTTGAATGGTAGGATTTCGTTTTTCCCTAGGGCTACCTGCTTGGGGGCGAAGCCGATGTTGTAAAATTAATAAAGTATTCTCCAACCCATCATGAATATTCACAGGTTTCATGTCGGCTTCATCCAAGCGAGAAAAATTCCGTAGGGAGAGAACAATTTCTCGAATTCGGTTGGCTCCGACTTCCATGGAAGATAAAATCTTAGGTAAATCATCCAAGATAAAATTTAACTCAATGGTTTCTTGATGCTGTAGAATTTCAGCATGGGGTTGGGGATAATACTGTTGATACAAGGCGATTAATTCTAATAGGTCTTGGATATATTGACTGGCATAAGTAATATTGCCATAAATAAACGTAATCGGGTTATTAATTTCATGGGCAATTCCAGCGACTAATTGACCTAAACTGGATAATTTTTCGGTTTGAATCAGTTGCGCTTGTGCTTGTCCTAATTCTCTTAAAGTTAGTTCTAATTGTTGCGCTTTAGCGCGTTCTCTGGCTTCTGATTGGCGTAGAGCTTCTTCTGTTTTTTTGCGATCGCTAATATCTTTAACGGTTCCCGTCATGCGGATAGGTTGTTGTTGCTGATCGTACACCACAACTTTACCATGATTGAGAATCCATTTCCATTCCCCAGCATGGCTTAACATTCGATGTTCCATTTCACAAAATGGTGTTTCTCCGGCTAAATGTTGTTTTAGAACAGCAATTACCGATTCTCGATCATCAGGATGAACTAACTTTAACCAAGAACGAGCTTTTCCTTGAATTTTGTTGGTGTCATACCCTAACATCGAACTCCATTGAGGACTAAAATAAACTTCTCCACTGACTAAATTCCAATCCCATAATCCTTGATCCGTTCCGGCTAAGGCTAATTTTAACCGTTCTTCACTGGCTTTCAAAGCTTCGGAGGCTTGGCGTTTTTCAGTCATATCAAAAATAGCACCATTTAACCAACAAGTTGATTCTTCATCGGTTAAAATAATTTGTCCTTTCTCATAAACCCAGCGAATGGTTCCATCTATCCCAATTAAGCGATATTCTAAAATGTAAGGCTGTCGAGATTCTAAACTGACCCGAATCTTTCGCTTAACGGTCTCTAAATCATCGGCATGAATAATACTATTAAAAGAGCGGACTCGATTTTGAATAAAATCACTGGGGGGATATCCCGTAATCGTTTCAATCCCTTGACTGAGAAACACCATCATCCGGTCTTCTTCTAAGATTCCTCGATAGACTGCACCGGGAATATTAGACACTAAAGAGCGGAATTCTCCTTGACGCTCGCGTAATGTTCGTTCAATTTGTTTGCGATCGCTAATATCTCGTGCAAAGGCACATTGATATTCTTTTCCATTAAAATTGAGATGACTAATGGTAATTTCAACGGGAAAAACTCGGTTATGTTTGGTCCGATGGCGAGCTTCAATATTCAAAGATCCACAACGCCTTAAAATTTTCCAATGTAATGCCCAAGAGGATTCAGGAAAATCAGGATTAATATTATGAATGGTCAACTTTAATAATTCTTCAGGTGCATAACCCAGAGACCGACAAGCCGCATCATTCACATATAAAATTTGTCCGTCTTCTCCCACCCAAAAAATCGCATCGGCGGCTTTATCAATGGAAAATTTAGTTAGTTTCAGGACTTCTTCTAGGGGTTCATGGAGATTTAATTTAATCGGAAAAGTCGTATCTAATCTAAATAAGTAAGAGAAATTGACTCGAAGTTTATCCAATTTTGAAGAGGTTTGAGAAGAAATAATTTGATGATGGCAACTTTCACAACTATTGAAAAATTCAACCGATGGGGTAGGTGGAAAAATCCCCGTGGCGGATTGAGTCAGTAGGGAAATCAATCTCCCGACGCTCCCCAAAAACAAAACTGTAAACACAGCTTGACTGATACCGAGGACACTAGGGGTAGGATAGAACTCTCGCAACAGATAGATCAGATGAAGTGTTCCATTGGCGATTAAACCCAAAATTAACAATGTCCCCAGGGACAACTGAGGTTGAGCGGTCGAAGGCTGGAAGGAAAACCGGGTTAAGACTCGACGCACCCAGGACATTGATTCTACTGTTGGGGATGTCTGTAATTCTGAGACTCTGAGTTGACGATAAATCAGCCACCCCGCTAAGGCGTACTGAGCTATAATCATTAGCCCTTCTGTACCCAGAATAGAGGGTTGTAGGGGAATATTACTGGTGGCGTTGGGATAACAGAGGGGTGCAAATCCCTCTAAAATAATGGTATTTTCAAAAAAGGCTTTAAAAAATTCAAACATTCGCTTTAAATTGCCGATAATTTTAGAGAGGGCAATAGCAGAGTTAATAGACTTTTTAGAGAAAAAGCCCTGATCTTGATTGTGTACCACCCTGAATCTAAGGACTCTGTTATGCTGGCTTTATTGTAAGAAATTATTTAACGTTACTCTACAAATTAATACAAGTTGTTATACTTTTATTGAGTTATTTAAAGTTTTCTATCATTTTATCTCAATTTATCCGCCTAAATCCCCCTTAAAAAGGGAGACTTAGAAGGGTGATTCCCCAAAAAAAGGGGGTTTCAGGAGATGATCTAATTTAAGACCCAGTTGACTAACATTCGCACGCCATAACCTGTTGCTCCGGCGGTATTATAACCGTTGTCTTTCTCCGTCCAAACTGGGCCAGCGACATCTAAATGAGCCCAGGGGGTTTTTTCCACAAATTGTTTCAGGAATAAGGTGGCTGTGATCGAACCTCCGGCCCTTGGCCCGGTATTTTTCATGTCGGCGTGCATGGCTTTTAATCCTTCAAAATATTTCTCTTCTAAGGGCATTCGCCAGAGTTTTTCACCGGATGTTTTGGCGGCTGTTTCTAACTCGTTGGCTAAGGTATCATCAGGACTCCATAACCCCGCAATATCATCCCCTAACGCAATAATACAAGCCCCTGTTAAGGTGGCTAAATCAATCATGGCATCTACCCCTAATTTGTCTGCAAAAACCAGGGCATCCGCTAAGGTTAATCGTCCTTCGGCATCGGTATTATTAACTTCAATGGTTTTACCATTAGAAGCTTTGAGAAAATCCCCAGGGTGCATGGCGTGACCACTAATCATATTTTCGGTCACGGCGCTAATAAAATGCACTTCCACATCGGGTTTTAATTGACCAATAACTTTTGCCGCCCCAAAGGTTGCCGCCGCCCCTCCCATATCCATTTTCATCATTTCAATCCCACTGCCACTCACTTTCAGATTTAACCCGCCAGAATCAAAGGTTAATCCTTTACCAATAATGGCTAATTTGCGGCGTGGCGTTGCTTCGGGACGATAGATTAAATGAATAAATTTAGGGGGTAAATCTGAAGCTTGAGCTACTCCTAAAAATGCCCCCATTCCTAATTTTTCACAGTCTTCTTTTTCCAGAATATTGAGTTCAAAGCCGTAGGTTTCAGCGAGATTTTTTGCCATATCTGCCATTGTAATCGGGTTAATTTCATTAGCAGGAGCGGCGACTAATTCCCGTGCTAAAATGACACCCGAACAGATATTTTGAGCACGAGTAATGGCAGTTTCTGTTCCCGGTAAACCCAATAATTCAATCTGTTCAATTCCGTGACCTTTTTCGTCGGGTTCTGACTTAAATCGAGTATCTTGATAAAGGGCTAATTCAATGCCTTCTGTTATCGCTTGGGCGGTGGCTTCTGCTGTTTCAAAAATCGGTAAGCTCACCCCAACCGTTTTGGCTTTTAGGGATTTTGCGGTTTTGGCAATACTAGCAGCCGCCCGTCGTAAAGTATCTAATTGTAATTTGTCCCCTTGACCTAAACCGACTAAAATCACTTTCCGAATGGGGCTATTTCCGCCAACACGAGTGGAAATATTACTATCGGTTTTTGCCTTAAATTCGGTTTCTTCAATTAACTCTTTTAAGGTTCCTGCCAACTGTTCGTCTAAGGTGGCAAAGTCTCCCGTTAATTCAACTTGATCATCAAATAAACCTAGAGCGAGGACATCGCCTGACCAGTCCAAGGGGGATGTGTTTGTTGCTATAAATTCCATTGTTGTTTTCGTCTCAGTTACTCTAAAAAATATAAACCGTTTTCGGGTTCAGGAGGGAAGAAAAGCTTAAAGGTGAACCGGATTTTCGGTATTTTCTTGAAAAACTATGATTCCTGATGGTTAAATCTGATTTATTGTGTCCAGGTTTCGTGCCAGATTTTTCCTCCCACTTCCACACCACACAGGTCGCTGGTGGCTTCCAAAATCATACGGTTTTTGGCTGTTAATTGCAAGTGAATTTTTCCGTGCATGGTATCTCGACAGCGAAAGATTAAGCCTTGTTCTGTTGGTGCTCTTAATAACGTTCCAGGGTGATCCGTTGTTGCGATTAATGACACTTCATACTGTTCATTTTTAGCATTCATCACCCATTTTCCCCAAGGTTCAATTTCCCAATGTACCTGGGAATTCCAAGGCACAAATTCATAAAATTTGCCTTGATAATGAATCCCGACCAAAGCAACGGATTCAGACCACCATAACACCCCCCGTTGTCCACCTCCTGCGGTTAAGGCTAAATCCGGTTCTCCATTGAAACTATTACAATTGACCCAAAACCATTGTTTGGGAAAACTCCCGCCCCAATTTTTTTCACTGTAGGCAGGAGCATTCTCAAATTGATATCTTTTGCCATTCCAATTAATCCAACCTGTTGCTAAACCATGAGCCATTAAAATTTGCCATCCGGGTTCAAAAATGGGTAAAAAAGATAACCATCCGGCCGTTGATTGTTGGGGTTGATTAGCATTTCCCCATCCATAAATCGGTTGAATTTTGTATTGCCAATGACAAAATTGATTCGTAGCGGGATCAGATAATTTTCCTTGATGAAAGGTGGCAGTTCCTTGATAGCCTTGGTGAATATAACGCTCAAAAATTTGCGGTTCTAAATATCCGGGGGAGGCGGTTAAATCTGTTTTTCCCCAATGTCCTAATGCTAATTGATCGGAAGTTGCCCAAAATTTTTTAACATCGGGAAAGGTGCGACATAAATATTGATCATCGGGCCCTAAAATTTGCGCGCCTCCCCCACTGTGGGGTTGATTTTCGATCGGATCTTCGATAGAATACATAAAGGCAAACGTTTGTTTTTCTGGGGGTAAGGTGACTCGATAATACCACCCTTCAAAAAAACGGCGATCGCTTCCATCCCAATGATATCCACTATGGGGGGTTTGTAAAGAGTTCAATTGACGAGTTAAATTAAACATCAATAATCCTACACCAATAAACGATCAAAACCTATTAAAATTATAGAGTAGGGAACACCAAACTGGGAACAAATAACCGGAGTATTAGTATTTTAGGAAATTTCTATACCTAAATTATGGCGTTGAGTGCTATTTTGAAATAAGGGATAAAAATCCAAATCGTAGTGAGCCCTTTAGGACTCTCTTCCCTCTTAAATTAAGTGAAGAAAGCCCTGAAGGGCTTACTACAGGTTATGAACACCGAACCGGGAACAAATAACTGGAGTATTAGTATTTTAGGGGATTTCTATACCTAAATTATGGCGTTGAGTGCTATTCTTAAATAAGGGATAAAAATCCAAATCGTAGTGAGTCCTTTAGGACTCTCTACCCTCTTAAATTAAGTGAAGAAAGCCCTGAAGGGCTTACTACAGGTTATGAACACCGAACCGGGAAAAAATAACGAGAGTATTAGTATTTTAGGAGATTTCTATACCTAAATTATGGCGTTGAGTGCTATTCTTAAATAAGGGATAAAAACCCAAATCGTAGTGAGTCCTAAAGGACTCTCTACCCTCTTAAATTAAGTTAAGAAAGCCCTGAAGGGCTTACTACAGGTTATGAACACTGAACCGGGAACAAATAACTGGAGTATTAGTATTTTAGGGGATTTCTATACCTAAATTATGGCGTTGAGTGCTATTCTTAAATAAGGGATAAAAATCCAAATCGTAGTGAGTCCTTTAGGACTCTCTACCCTCTTAAATTAAGTGAAGAAAGCCCTGAAGGGCTTACTACAGGTTATGAACACTGAACCGG